>NZ_JBVHVT010000103.1:0-27571 GCF_055564695.1 Streptomyces sp. NPDC029014 | reverse complement strand
CGAGAGGGTAAACGCCAAAAAAAGACAAAACCTCCCGCAGGACCGGAAGAGGACCCAAAGGGAAGGGGGGGGGGGGGGGGGGGGGCGGGGGGGGGGGGGGGGCCCCCCCCCCCCCCCCCTTCCCGATTTCGTGCTTCTTCTCACTCCGCCGGCCCCGCCGCAGCGGCCGGCGGCGGGCGGCAGGCCGGTCAGCGGGTGAAGAGCGCCTCCCCCGGCGGGGCCGGGGCCGTCTCGGGGAGCAGCGCCAGGTCCAGCCCGTGCACCAGGCGGGCCCGCAGGGTCTCGTCGGCGGCGAGCGCCTCGGCGATCCGGCGGGCCGCGGGCCCGGCCTCGGGGCCGGCGGCCAGGACGACCGCGAGGATCCCGTCGGCGTCCGCACCGGCCGGGACCAGGTGGGCGCGGAGCACGGCGGGCTCCGCCGCCACGGCGGCCCGTACGGCGTCCCGCACCGCCGGGTCGGCCAGCGGATCGGCGTCGGTGCGGCCCTCGGCCAGTGCGAGCAGCGCGGAGCCGGTGAGCTGGTAGGTCACGGGGCCGGCCATGTCCAGGAGCAGGGTGTCGGCCTTCTCGTGCGCGACGGCGGCCAGCGCCTGGCGCAGCGGTACGGCCACGGGCCGGGCGCCCGGGTCCCACAGCGCGAGCGAGGCGGTCGAGGTGAACGCGGGCAGCGCGCGCCGGTTGCCCGCCTGCAGGGTGGGGACGGCCATGTCGCTGTTCTTCTCGCGCTTCAGGCCCGTCTCCGGGTCGGTCTCGACGTCGCCGAGGACGGCGACGACCGGGACCAGCAGCCGGGCTTCCCGGAGCGCGGCCAGCAGCTCCGGCTCCTTCGCCCGGTCCTCGGACCAGGCGGCCAGGGCCGCGCTCAGCCGGGGGTCGGCGGAACCGTCGTCGTCGGAAAAACCGGGATTGGGGATGGTTTTGTTCGCCACAGTTCCCCGACCCTATCCCGCCCCCGGGCCGGACCCGACGCGCGGTGGGCGGCCGGGGCGGCGGCGGGGCGGCGGGGCGGGTCGGGCCCGGAAGCCGGTCGGGCCCCGGCGCGCGGTCAGTCGTCGGAGGCGTGCCGCGCGGCTCTGGGCCGTCGGGCGAGTACGGCGGCCAGGGCGAGCAGCGCGAGCCCGGTGCCCGCGGCCGCGGGCACGCGGAGGCGTTCCGCCAGGCCGGCGGGGCGGCCCGGCTCGGGGCCCGGGCCGAAGTACCGCTGTCCGGCCGCGACGGGCGCGGGGAGCGCGGGCTCGGGGCGCAGGGCCTCCGCGGCCTGGAGGGCTGCGACGGGGTCCACGAGGCCGTGGCCGCGGGAGTCGTCGCGGCCGCCGGCCGGGGCGTCGGCGGCGGTGTCCTGGAGCAGCTTCTTGATCTGGGCCGGGGACAGGTCCGGGTGGACGGCCTTGAGGAGGGCGACGGTGCCGGAGACGAACGCGGCGGCCGCGCTCGTCCCCCAGCCCTCGTAGTAGGCGCGGTCGGGGTCGGCGATGACGACGTCGACGCCGGGGGCGCTGAGGCTGGCGTACCAGTTGCGGGTGGAGAAGGCGGCCTTGCGGCCGCTGCGGTCCACGGCGGTGACGGCGATGACCCCGGGGTAGGCCGCCGGGTAGGAGGCGTGGTCGCCCTCGCGGCCGCCGTTGCCGGCGGAGGCGACCACGACGACGCCCTTGGCGAGGGCGTACTGGACGGCCTCGTCCTCGGCGGCCTCGTGGTGGGCGGAGTCGCTGTCGTCGCCGAGCGAGAGGTTGATGACGTCCGCGCCGTGGTCGGCGGCCCAGCGGATGCCCTCGGCGAGGGCGCCGCCCTTGTTCTGGCGGGCCTTGGCCCGGTCCGGGTCGCCCTCCTCCAGGATCACCCGGACCGGCAGGACCTTCGCCTGCGGGGCGATGCCGAGGACGCCCTGGCGGCGGTTGCGGCCGTGGCCGTGCCCGGCGATGATCCCGGCCATCGCCGTGCCGTGGCGGGCCCAGGGGCGGTCGCCGGGGGCGGCGCCCGTGCCGACGAGGTCGGCGCCGTCGAGGACCTGTCCGGCGAGGTCGGGGTGGGTGGAGTCGACGCCGGTGTCGAGGACGGCGACGGTGACGCCGTCGCCCTGGGTGATGCCCCAGGCCTCCTCGGCGCGCAGGGCGGTCAGGGCCCACTGCCGGTCGCGTACGGCGTCGGCGGCGGCCGGGGGCGCGGTGGCGACGACGAGGACGGCGCCGAGGGCGAGGGCCGCGGCGGAGCGGGGTCGGCTCATCGGGCGGCCCCCGCGGAACCGGGAGCCGCGGGGGGCGCGGCGGTCGCGGCGGTCGCCGGTGTCGCGGTGGTCGCTGGTGTCGCGGTGGCCGCGGCCGTCGAGCTCTTCGACGCCTTGGCGGCCTTCGGGGAGGCGAGGGAGCGGACGGTGCCCTCCATCCCGTCCGCGACGGCCTTGGCCTCGTGGCCGAGGCCGGCCTGGGCGACGGCGCCGGTGGCGTTCTTCCGCATCGCGTCCTCGGCGGGGACGGGCGCCTCCAGGGTGCGGCCGTCGGCGAACGCGGAGACGGCGTAGACGACGACCGGGGCGTCGGGCAGCACGGACGCCGTCCAGGCGGCGCGGCGGGCGTCCGCGAAGCCGTACGCCGGCGGGGCGGTGAGCCGGCCCCGCAGGCGGTCCATCGCAGTGGCGTCGGCGGGGGTGAACACCATGCCGACGGCGATCAGGGAGCTGTGGGTGGCGTCGGCGTAGGTGGCGCGCAGGACGCGGGTGCAGCCGGTGGGGGCGAGGGCGGCCTGCCAGTCGGGGGTGAGGGCGGGCCCGCAGTCGGAGTCGGGGGCGAGCGCGACCCGCGTCCAGGTGCGGTCGGCGCCGCCGGGGCCCGAGTCGGGGCCGGTCAGGACGGGCGGGAAGAGGGTGTCCGCGGGCGCCGCACGCCAGAGGGAGGCGGCGGTGCGGTAGGCGGCCTCGGGGGTGGGCGGGCGGCCGGCGGCGTGCCGTTCGGCCCAGCCGGTGAGGGCGGCGCCGGCCAGCAGGCCGGAGCCGAGGACGGCGCAGAGGGCGGCGGCCGCGGTACGGGCCGCGCCGCGGGAGGGGCGCGCGTCGGGATCGTGCCCGGGACCGGGCTCGGGATCGGGGTCGGCCAGGGCCGCGGTGTGCGGTGTCGACGTGCTCATCCGGCGGCTCCGCCCCCCGTTTCGTACGGCTGCCTCCGGGGTACTTTACGCGGCTGCTCCGCACGCCCCGGCCCTGCGGCCGCGTGACGACGGCAGGGGGCACGGCCGCCGGGGCGGGTGTGACGCGGGGGTTACCCGAGGGTACGGCGGCGTGGCAAGCTGCGGCCATGACTGCTGCCGCCGGTGGGGACCGGGCCCGGTACGACCGGGCCACCGCGCATCTCGACGCGCCGTTGGCGGTCGTGGACCTCGACGCGTTCGACGCCAATGCCGGCGACCTGGTGCGCCGGGCCGGCGGGAAGCCGGTCCGGGTCGCGAGCAAGTCGGTCCGTTGCCGGGCGTTGCTCGAACGGGTCCTGGCCCGGCCGGGGTTCGCCGGGATCATGTCGTACACCCTCGCGGAGTCGCTCTGGCTGGCCCGCTCGGGGTTCGAGGACGTGCTGCTGGCCTACCCGTCCGCCGACCGCGCCGGCTTCGCCGAGCTCGCCGGCGATCCGAAGCTGGCCGGGGCCGTCACCGTCATGGTCGACGACCCGGCGCAGCTGGAGCTGATCGACCGCTCCCGGGGCGGGGGCACCGAGGAGGTCCGGGTCTGCCTGGAGCTGGACACCGCGCTGCAGTTGCTCGGCGGCCGGGTCCGGATCGGCGCCCGGCGCTCGCCGCTGCGCGAGCCCGCGCAACTGGCGGCGCTCGCCCGTACGGTCGCGGCCCGGCCGGGCTTCCGGGTGGTCGGGCTGATGGGGTACGAGGGCCATGTCGCCGGGGTCGGCGACGCGCTGGCCGGGCGTCCGCTGAGGTCCCGGGCGATCCGGCTGATGCAGGCGGCGGCCCGCCGGGAGCTGGCCGCCCGCCGCGCGGAGGCGGTGCGGGCGGTGCGGGCGGTGGTCCCGGACCTGGAGTTCGTCAACGGCGGCGGCACGGGCAGCGTGCAGCAGACGGCCGCCGAGGACGCGGTCACGGAGGTCGCGGCCGGGTCCGGGCTCTACGTGCCGCGGCTGTTCGACAACTACACCTCCTTCCGCGGCCGTCCGGCGGCGCTGTTCGCCCAGCCGGTGGTCCGGCGGCCGGGCGTGGGCGTGGTGACGGTGCTCGGCGGCGGCTACCCGGCCTCGGGCGCGGCCGGCGCCGACCGGCTGCCCGAGCCGTACCTCCCGCCGGGGCTGCGCTACGACCCGCAGGAGGGCGCCGGAGAGGTGCAGACCCCGCTGCTCGGGGCCGCGGCCGACGACCTGCTGATCGGCGACCGGGTGTGGTTCCGCCACGCGAAGGCGGGCGAGATGTGCGAGCGCTTCGACGTCCTGCACCTCGTCGAGGGCGACCGCGTGACGGCGGTCGCCCCCACCTACCGCGGCGAGGGCCGCACCTTCCTGTAGTGGTGAGCCGGACGAGCGCTCCCCGACATGCGCACGGGCGCGGACGGCTCGTCGAGCACGTCCGGGACAGCGGGCTCGACGTGGTCGCGGTCCCGGGCAACGGGCCCGGTCCCTCGGTGGCGGACGCCTGGCGTGCCGTGGCCGGGTTCGGGGTGGAGCCGTGCGCCTCGTTCCCCCTGGACGCGGACCGGGCGGGGGTCCACGGGGTGTGGCTCGACCACGCCCGCCGGGCCGGGATCGTGGGTGACGACGGGACGTTCCTCCTCACGGCGGTGGTGACCGGTAGCTGGGAGGTCGGCTGGGCCCGGGTGCGACTCACCGGGGCCGCCGACGTCTCCCGGCTCGTCGACGACCAGGGACGGATCGAGTTCGTCGCCCGCTCCGCGTCCGGCGACCACATCTGCGGGATCACCGCGGAGGAGTACGACCACTGGGTCGTCAGCCTCGCCCTCTAGGACGGCGGCTGGTACACCGTGTCGGTCCGGTCCGGGATGACGGTGCCGTCGGGGCGGCGGACCGGGGCGGGGGTGCCGTCGCGTTCGGTGTAGCCGCTCGTGGAGCACGGGTAGGGGGTGGTCCGCTGCGGCTTCGGCTCGATGAACATGGGGTTGACGATCCAGCGGCCGTCGCCGTTGTCGTAGGCCCGGCACATCAGCTCGTTCTTGTTTCGGTTGACCACCAGCCGCAGGGCGGTGGCGTCGCGCAGGAACGAGACGTCGGTGTCGGAGTCGCCGGCGGCGAAGACCTGGCGGCGGGCCGCCGGCTGGACCTTCTGCGCGGCGGCGCCGCGCACGCCGAAGACCTCCTGGTTGATCCAGCAGCGCTTGCCGTCGATGTACGTGATCATGCTGTCGGCCCCGTCGGGGACCGAGCCGCAGCCCTGGAGGCGGGGGGTCAACCGCCCGCCTCGGCCGGTGGTGTTGCGGATGCCGATGACGTGGTCGGCGGCGATGCCCGCGCCCTCGGCCCACGCCTCGACCACGGGCTGCGGGGAGGCGGAGCTGATCCAGACGTCGAAGCCGGCCGTGCGCAGGGCGCCGATGAGCTCCGTCTGCTGGTCGTAGTAGCGGACCCAGGCGGTGGCGGTGCCGCTGCCGACCCGCTGCTTCGCGCCGACGGGCGCGGCCAGGTTCTCGGTGCGGGCCGCGGCGGCGAAGGAGCGGATCTCGCGGGCGGTCCAGCCCTGCTGGAGCTGGGCGAGCCAGGCGTACGAGGGCTCGGTGGTCCGGCGGTCCCAGCCGGCGAAGGCGGGGGCTCCGGCCCGGGTGGCGCCGGTGCCGTAGACGGCGTTGACCTCGTCGGCGCAGGCGGTGCCGGCCGGGGTGCCGGTGGGCAGGGGCGCGCCGGGGTCGGCGAGGCCGTCGCAGGCGGCGGCGAGGGCGGTGGCGGCCGGGTCGGTGAGGAACCGGCTGGTGGTGTGCCAGTCGCCGTCGGCGGGGCGGCGGATCCTGCCGTTGCGCAGCAGCCAGAACAGGGTGGCGTCGCCGACGTCGTTCTTGACGACGGTGTTGTCCCAGTCGAAGACGGCGACGGGCTTGGCGCGGCTCGGCCGGTACGGGTCGCAGCGGCCGTAGCGGTCGAGGAGTTCCTGGAGGCGGGCCCGGTTGTCGCCGTACCAGGCGGCGGTCAGGCGCGGGGTGGTGCAGTGGCCGGGTGCCCGGCCTGCGGCGTGGGCGGCCGGCCCGGCGGCGGTGAGGGCGCCGGCGGCGATCACGGCGGCGGTGCCCGCGGCGAGGAGGCGGCTCCGGGCGGCGGGGCGCCGGGCGGGGCGGGGAGCGGTACGGAGGGCGGGGCGCGGGGCGGTGGTTCGGGGCACGGGCGGGTGCTCCTCTCCGGGCGGAGGTCGTCGGGGCCGGGTGCACGGGACAGCCGGGCGTCGTACGACGCCCGGCTGTCGGGTGGGTGGTCCGGTGCGGACCGCGGTGGTCCGGTGCGGACCGCGGCGGTCCGGTGCGGCTACAGGGGGGTGACGTACGCGCCGGAGATGCCGCCGTCGACGAGGAAGTCGGTGGCGTTGATGAAGGAGGAGTCGTCGCTGGCGAGGAAGGCCACGGCGGCGGCGATCTCGGTGGCCTCGGCGAACCGGCCGACGGGGATGTGCACGAGGCGGCGGGCGGCCCGCTCGGGGTCCTTGGCGAACAGCTCCTGGAGCAGCGGGGTGTTCACCGGCCCCGGGCACAGGGCGTTGACGCGGATGCCCTCGCGGGCGAACTGGACGCCGAGTTCGCGGGACATGGCGAGCACGCCGCCCTTGGAGGCGGTGTAGGAGATCTGGGAGGTGGCTGCGCCCATGATCGCCACGAAGGAGGCGGTGTTGATGATGGAGCCGCGGCCCTGGCGCTGCATGTAGGGCAGGGCGGCCTTGCAGCACAGGTAGACGGAGGTGAGGTTGACGTCCTGGACGCGCTTCCAGGCCTCCAGGCCGGTGGTGAGGATGGAGTCGTCGTCGGGGGGCGAGATGCCGGCGTTGTTGAAGGCGATGTCGACGGAGCCGTAGGTGTCGAAGGCGGTCTTGAAGAGGGCCTCGACGTCCTCCGGGCTGGTGACGTCGACCTTGACGAAGGTGCCGCCGACCTCCTCGGCGGCGGCCTTGCCGGCGGTCTCGTCGATGTCGGCGCAGACGACGTTGGCGCCCTCGGAAGCCAGGCGGCGGGCGGTGGCGAGGCCGATGCCGCTGCCGGCCCCGGTGATGACGGCGGTGCGGCCGACCAGGCGGCGGCAGACGATCTCTTCGGTGGGCTGGGCGGTCATGGTTCAGGCCTCCGTGCTGATGAAGACGTTCTTGGTCTCGGTGAATGCGGTGAGGGCGTCGGGTCCGAGCTCGCGGCCGAGTCCGGACTGCTTGTAGCCGCCGAAGGGCGTCCAGTAGCGGACGCTGCTGTGGGAGTTGACGGACAGGTTGCCGGCGGCGACGGCGCGGGAGACGCGCAGTGCGCGGCCGACGTCGCGGGTCCAGAGGGAGCCGGAGAGGCCGTACTCGGTCGCGTTGGCCAGGCGTACGGCGTCCTCCTCGTCCTCGAAGGGCAGGACGACGGCGACGGGTCCGAAGACCTCCTCGGCGGCCACGGGCGCGGTGGGGGCGACGTCCGTGACGAGGGTCGGGGGGTACCAGAAGCCGGGGCCCTCGGGGGCGGTGCCGCGGACGGCGGTGAGGTCGTCGGTGACGTAGGAGCGGACGCGGTCCAGCTGGGCGCGCGAGATCAGCGGGCCCATCTGGGTCTTCTCGTCGCCCGGGTCGCCGACGACGACCCCCTCGATGCCGGGTGCGACCAGGTCCAGGAAGCGGTCGTACACGGTCCGCTGGACGAGGATGCGGGTCCGGGCGCAGCAGTCCTGGCCGGTGTTGTCGAGGAAGGACATGGGGGCGGAGGCGGCGGCCGCCTCCAGGTCCGCGTCGGCGAAGACGATGTTGGGGCTCTTGCCGCCGAGTTCGAGGGTCACGCGCTTCACCCGGTCGGCGCACTTGGCCATGATCTGCTTGCCGACGCGGGTGGAGCCGGTGAAGACGATCTTCGCGACCCCGGGGTGTTCGACGAGGGCGTCGCCGGCGGTGTCCCCGCGGCCGGGGAGCACCTGGAAGAGGTGCTCGGGGATCCCGGCGTCGAGGGCGAGTTCGGCGAGGCGCAGCGCGGTGAGGGGGGTGGTCTCGGCGGGCTTGAGGATGACGGCGTTGCCCGCGGCGAGCGCCGGGGCCAGGCCCCAGGCGGCGATCGGCATGGGGAAGTTCCAGGGGGCGATGACGCCGATCACGCCGAGGGGTTCGAGGAAGGTGACGTCGATGCCGCCGGGGACGGGGATCTGTCGGCCGGAGAGCCGCTCGACCCCGCCGGCGGCGAAGTCGAGCAGGTCGCGTACGTTGCCCGCCTCCCAGCGGGCGTTGCCGATGGTGTGGCCGGCTTCCTGGACCTCCAGGCGGGCCAGTTCCTCGACGTGCCCGTCGACGACCGCGGCGAAGCGGCGCAGCAGTCGGGCCCGGTCGGCGGGGGCGGCGGCCGCCCAGGCGCGCTGGGCCGCGGCGGCACGGGCGACGGCGGCGTCCACATCGTCCCGTGTGGCGGCCGGGACGATGGCGACGGTTTCCTCGGTGGCCGGATTCAGAACCCTCAGATGGTCGGGGGCCAGCGCGTCGGACACGTGGTGCCTCTCAGACGTTCGGGTCAGGGGTGCGGTGCCGTGCACGGGCCGGGCTACAGGCGTTCGAAGGAGCGGCGCCGCTCCCAGTCGGTGACGGCGGAGTCGTAGGCGTCCAGTTCGACGCGGGCCATGTTGAGGTAGTGGGCGACGACCTCGGGGCCGAAGGCGGCCTTGGCGATCTCGCTGTTCTCCCAGAGCTCCGCGGCCTCGCGCAGGGTGGCGGGGACGTGGGCGTAGTCGCCGGTGTAGGCGTTGCCGGGGCAGGCCTCGGGCAGTTCGAGGCCGTTCTCGATGCCGTACAGGCCGGCCGCGACCAGGCCGGCGACGGCCAGGTAGGGGTTGACGTCGCCCCCGGGGAGGCGGTTCTCGAAGCGCATGGAGCGCCCGTGGCCGACCACCCGGAGGGCGCAGGTCCGGTTGTCCATGCCCCAGGCGACGGCGGTCGGGGCGAAGGATCCCGGCCGGAAACGCTTGTACGAGTTGATGTTCGGGGCGTAGAGAAGGGAGAAGTCGCGCAGCGCGGCGAGCTGGCCGGCCAGGAAGTGCCGCATGACGGGGGACATGCCGTGGTGCGGGCCGTCCCCGTCGCCGGCCATCGCGTTGCGTCCGTCGGCGTCGGTGAGCGAGAGGTGGATGTGACAGGAGTTGCCCTCGCGCTCGTCGAACTTGGCCATGAAGGTGAGCGAGACGCCCTCCTGGGCGGCGATCTCCTTGGCCCCGGTCTTGTAGACGGAGTGCTGGTCGCAGGTGGTCAGGGCCTCGTCGTAGCGGAAGGCGATCTCGTGCTGGCCGAGGTTGCACTCCCCTTTCGCGGACTCCACGACCAGGCCGGCGCCCTGCATCTCGTTGCGGATCCGGCGCAGCAGGGGCTCGATGCGGCCGGTGCCGAGGACGGAGTAGTCGATGTTGTACTGGTTGGCGGGGGTCAGCCCGCGGTAGCCGGAGTCCCAGGCGTGCTCGTAGCTGTCCTTGAAGACCATGAACTCCAGCTCGGTGCCGACCATGGCCGTGTAGCCGTGCTCGGCGAGGCGCTCCAGCTGGCGGCGCAGGATCTGCCGGGGGGCGGCGGTGACGGGCGCGCCGTCGTTCCAGGCGAGGTCCGCGAGGAGCAGGGCGCTGCCGGGGTGCCAGGGGATCCTGCGCAGGGTGGCGAGGTCGGGGTGCATGGCGAAGTCGCCGTAGCCCCGCTCCCAGGAGGACATCTCGTAGCCGTCGACGGTGTTCATGTCGGTGTCGACGGCGAGGAGGTAGTTGCAGCCCTCCGTGCCGTGCTCCATGACCTCGTCGAGGAAGAACTGTGCGGCGAACCGCTTGCCCTGGAGCCGCCCCTGCATGTCGGGGAAGGCCAGGACGACTGTGTCGATCTCGCCGGCGGCTACGAGGGCGCGGAGCTCCTCGGGTGCGAGCGGCGGCATGCGGTCTACCACGGGGATCTCTCCTTCGGTGAGCCGAGGGGGCCTAAGGTATTGAACAGAACCATTGCTTGGGAAGGGGTGGAGCGGAGATGACCGACACGGCGGGCGAGAGCGGCGGGACGGCGCGGCTGAATCCCGTGCTGCGACAGGTGCGGGCGGGCAACGGTTTCGAGGAGGCGCTCGAACAGATCCTCCAGGTGGTCCGGCTGGGCCTGGTGCCGGGTGGGGAACGACTCCCGCCCGAGCGGGAGTTGGCGGAGGCGATGGGCATCAGCCGGGTCACCCTGCGCGAGGTGCTCAAGGTGCTGCAGGAGCAGGGCCTGGTGGAGGCGCGCCGCGGGCGGTACGGCGGGACGTTCGTGCTGCCCCGCCCCGACACCCCGGTCGGCGGCACCGAGGACGAGTTGCGCCGGCGCGTGGCGGGCGTCGACCTGGAGGACGTCCTGCGGTTCCGCGAGGTCCTGGAGGTGGGAGCCGCCGGGCTGTGCGCCTCCCAGGGGCTGCCCGAAGGGGGCTCCGAGCGGCTGCTCGGCGCCCTGGCCGCCACGCACGACGCGCCCCTGGCCGACTACCGCCGCCGGGACACCCTCTTCCACCTCACCCTGTGCGAGCTCGCCGGATCGGCCACGCTCACCGCCCAGTACGCCGCCGTCCGCGCCACCGTCAACGACCTGCTGGACTGCATCCCGCTGCTGGTGCGCAACCTGGAGCACTCGCAGGCGCAGCACACCGCGCTCGTGGACGCGGTGCTGGAGCGCAACGCCGACGCGGCCCGCGAGGTCATGCGCGAGCACTGCTGCGGCACGGCGGCGCTGCTGCGCGGGTTCCTGGCCTGAGCGGGGCGCCCCGGACGCCACTGGCGAGAGCTTTTCGTAACCCTCGTTTTACGCAGGGGTCTTGCGCTCCCCACCCCACTGACGCAAAGGTACGCGGCACAACCATTGTCCCGGGCAGGAGCGACGCACATGGCCGACGACACCGGGGCACGGCTGACTGCCGTGCCCGAAACCACCAGATCCCCCGAGGGCGGCGACGACTACCTCCAGCGGCGCACCCTGCGCCGCGGCAGCGCCGGCTGGCTGCTGCTGACCGGCCTCGGCGTCGCCTACGTCGTCTCCGGCGACTTCTCCGGCTGGAACGTCGGGCTCGCCCAGGGCGGCTTCGGCGGACTCGCCGTGGCCACCGTCCTCATGGGCGCGATGTACGCGTGCCTCGTGTTCTCCCTGGCGGAGCTGTCCGCGATCCTGCCCACGGCGGGCGGCGGCTACGGCTTCGCCCGCCGCGCGCTGGGCCCCTGGGGCGGCTTCCTCACCGGCACCGCGATCCTCATCGAGTACATCCTGGCGCCGGCCGCGATCGTCATCTTCATCGGCGACTACGTCGAGTCCCTGAACCTCTTCGGGCTCACCTCCGGCTGGCCCGTCTACCTCGCCTGCTTCGCGATCTTCATCGGCATCCACCTGTGGGGCGTCGGCGAGGCCCTGCGCTTCTCCCTCGTCGTCACCGCGATCGCCGTCGTCGCCCTGGTCGTCTTCGCGGTCGGCGCGTTCACCGAGTTCGACCCGGGGCGGCTCGACGACATCCCCGTCGACACCGCCGCGCTCGGCGCGAACTCCTGGCTGCCGATGGGCCTGCTGGGCATCTGGGCGGCGTTCCCCTTCGGCATGTGGTTCTTCCTCGGCGTGGAGGGCGTGCCGCTGGCGGCCGAGGAGGCCAAGGACCCGGTGCGTTCGATGCCGCGGGCCCTGTCGACCTCCATGGCCATCCTGGTGCTGCTGGCCCTCGTCACCTTCCTCGCCTCGACCGGGGCGCGCGGCGCCGACGCCATCAAGGACGCCGGCAACCCGCTCGTCGTGGCCCTGGAGGGCAACCCGGACCTGGGCTGGCTGAAGACCTTCGTCAACTACGCGGGCCTCGCCGGGCTCGTGGCCTCGTTCTTCTCCCTGATCTACGCCGGCTCGCGCCAGCTGTTCGCCCTGTCCCGCGCCGGCTACCTGCCGCGCTTCCTGTCCCTGACCTCGCGCCGCAAGGCCCCGTACCTGGGCCTGCTCATCCCCGGCGCGATCGGCTTCGCCCTCGCCGCGGCCACCGGCAACGGCCCGCGCATGCTCAACATCGCGGTGTTCGGCGCGACGATCTCCTACGCCCTGATGGCCCTGTCGCACATCGTGCTGCGGCGCCGCGAACCGGGGCTGGAGCGCCCGTACCGCACGCCCGGCGGCATCGCGACCTCCTCGGCGGCCTTCCTCCTCGCGCTGTCCGCCCTGGTGGCGACCTTCCTGGTGGACAAGGACGCCGCCTTCATCGCCCTGGGTGTGTACGCCGTCGCCCTCGGCTACTTCGCGTTCTACAGTCGGCACCACCTGGTGGCCTCGGCTCCGGAGGAGGAGTTCGCCGCGCTGGCCCGGGCCGAGGCGGAGCTGACCCGGGACTGACCGCCCCCACCGCCGGCCCCGCCCCCGGCACCCCGCCGACCCCGACCCTTCGACCCCCTCCCCCGAACCGCCCCTGGAGGTGGCACTCGTGCCCAGGCCGCTCATCGGCATCACCACCTACGTGGAGGAATCCACCCGCTTCCGGGTGTGGGACGTCCCGACGTCCCTCGTCCCCGCCGGGTACTACGAACTCGTCCAGGCGGCGGGCGGCGCGGCCGTGCTGCTCCCGCCGGACGAACCCGGAACCGCGGCGGAGGTGTTGAGCCGGGTGGACGGCCTGGTCGTCGCCGGCGGCCCCGACCTGGACCCGGTCCGCTACGGGGCCGCGCGCGACCCGCGTACGGGCCCGCCGGCCACACAGCGGGACGAGTGGGAGCTCGCCCTCGTCGGGGCCGCCCTGGCGGCGGGCCGCCCACTGCTCGGCATCTGCCGGGGCATGCAGGCGCTGAACGTGGCCCTGGGCGGCACGCTGGTCCAGCACATCGACGGCCACGTGGAGGCCCCGGGCGTCATGTCCTGGCACCCGGTCCGCCCGGTCGCCGGCACCCGGTACGCCGGGCTCGTCCCCGAGGAGTCGGAGGTGCCGACGTACCACCACCAGGCGGTGGACCGGCTGGGCCACGGCCTGATCGCGTCGGCCCACGCGGTGGACGGCACGGTCGAGGCGATCGAGCTGCCGGACCCCGACCGGTGGGTGGTGGGCGTCCAGTGGCATCCGGAGCGGGACAAGGACACCCGCGTCCTGGCCGCCCTGGTCGCCGCGGCGGCCGCGCGCTGACGGCCTCCCGGCCTCCCAGCCTCCCGGCCCGCCGGACGGCGCCGACGTGCGGGGCGTCCGGCGGGTCGGAAGACTGGAGTCATGACGAACAAGGCAGTCCTGGAGGGCGGACCGGGCGACCTGCCCGAGCGGGTCGTCGAGGCCCCCGCCCCCGGCGACGACGTGAAGATCCGGCACCGCGGAGGGTACGAGCACTTCCGGGCCACGGCGCGGCAGCAGGACAGTCCGCAGGGCCGCCTGCCCGTATTCGAATGGTGGGAACGGACCGAGATCGCCGAATGACGAGGCGCGCCATGACACACACCGCGGAATGGAAGGTCGGTGTCTCGCTGACGGAGGAGGGCGGCACCACCCGCGCCCGGGCCGTCCTGGACACCGGGACCACGCAGCTCGTCGGCCGCGGCTCGGCGCGCTGCAACCCCGAGGACGTGGAGGTGCCGGCCATCGGCGACGAGCTCGCCGCGAGCCGGGCCATGCGGGACCTCGCCGGGCAGCTGATGCGCGCCGCCGACCGCGACCTGACCGCGATGGGCGCCGTCCCCGAACCGCCGCGCACCTCCTACGGCTGGCCCCAGGACGCCGAAGACCCCACCCGCCGCGGCCGCTGACCAGAACCCCGACGAACCCGCACCCGAACCACCACCGGAAGCCACGCAGGGGCGCGAGGAACTGCGCGAACAACCCAACGACCCCACACCCGAGCAACCACCGCAGGCCCCCAGGGGCGCGGGGAACTGCGCGAACAACCCAACGAACCCGCACCCGAACAACCACCGCAGGCCCCCAGGGGCGCGGGGAACTGCGCGCTCCACCCCAGCGGGCCGCACCAAAGGCACCGGCGGCGGCTACGCCCTGACCCGGGTCAGCGACAGCAGGTCCCTGGCCGGGCCGGCCGGCCTGGCCCCCGCCGGCCACACGGCCCGCAGCGCCCGCCCCAACGCCGCCCCGGACACGGGAACCTCCACCAGCCGCCGCGCGGCCAGCTCGTCCCCCACCGCCAGCTCCGACAGCACGCACGGCCCCGCCCCGCTCACCGCGGCCGCCTTCACCGCGGTGGTCGACGCCAGCTCCAGCAGCGGCGCCGCCAGCCCCCCGCATCCGGCGAGGGCCCCGTCCAGCACCTGCCGGGTCCCCGACCCCCGTTCCCGCAGGATCAGCGGGGTCGCGGCCAGCTCGGCCGCGGTCACCGCACCCGCCCGCCGCGCCCACGGGTGCCCGGGTGCCACCGCGACCACCAGCCGGTCCTGCGCGATCACCACCGCGTCCAGCCCGTCGGGCACGGTCAGCCCCTCCACGAAGCCCAGGTCCGCCTCGTGCGCGAGCACCCGCTGCGCGACCACCGCCGAGTTCCCGGCGTGCAGCGACACCGCCGTGCCGGGTCGCTGGCCGCGCAGCGCGACCAGCCAGCCCGGCAGCAGGTACTCGGCGATGGTCATGCTGGCGGCGACCCGCAGCCGGGAGTCCCGCCGCCCGCGCAGCGCCTGCGCGCCCGCGTCGAAGGCCTCGGCGGCCTCGACGACCCGCCGCGCCCAGTCCGTGACGAGCGCCCCCTCCGCGGTGAGCGTGGATCCCCGCGGCGAGCGGTCGACCAGGGCGACGCCGAGCCGGGTCTCCATGGCCCGGATACGGCTGCTGGCCGCGGGCTGGGTGATGCCCATCCGCTTCGCGGCCCCGCTGAGGCTGCCGACCCGGGCGACCTGGAGCAGCAGTTCCAGCGCGCCGAGGTCCGGCACCCGGTGCACCAGCGGAATCCAGTCCTCATTACCCATAAAGTCAGTTTATGGCCTCATAGAAATGCGGCCCCTGCCACCCGGCCCGCCGCGGCACCACGCTGGGCCCATGGCCACCACCCTCGTCCGACCGGACGAACACCCCTCCCGGAGCGACCGGGCGGCCCACAAGGCCGGCCCGGGGTCCGCAGCCCCCGCCCCCGTCCGCTTCCCGGCCCTGCGCCACCTCGGCCCGAACTGGTACGCGTCCGTCATGGGCACCGCCATCGTCGCCAACGCCGGCGCCACGCTCCCGTACCAGCTGCCCGGGCAGCGCACGGCCTGCCAGATCGTCTGGGCGCTGTCCGCCGCCGCCCTCGCCGTCCTCCTCGCCGCCCGCGCCGGCCACTGGCTGCACCACCGCGACCAGGCCCGCGCACACCTCCTCGACCCGGCCGTCGCCCCCTTCTACGGCTGCCTGTCCATGGCCCTGCTGGCCGTCGGTGCCGGCACCCTGCTCGTCGGCAAGGACCTGATCGGGGAGCCGGCCGCGGTCGCCGCCGACGCGGTGCTGTTCACCGCCGGCACCGCGGTCGGGCTGCTCGTGGCCGTGCTGGTGCCCTACCTGATGGTCGTCCGGCACGAGATCGACGCCGCCCAGGCCGGCCCCGTCTGGCTGCTGCCGCTCGTCTCCCCGATGGTCTCCGCGGCCACCGGCCCCCTGCTGGTCCCTCACCTGCCGGCCGGCCAGGCCCGGGAGGCGCTGCTGCTGGCCTGCTACGCGATGTTCGGGCTGAGCCTGCTGGCGACCCTGCTGCTGCTCCCGATGGTCTTCGGGCGGCTGCTCACCGCCGGCCCGCTGCCGCTGCTGCTGACCCCGACGCTGTTCCTGGTCCTGGGCCCGCTCGGGCAGTCCACCACCGCCGTCAACCAGCTGGCCGACGTGGCCCCGCTCGCCGTCGGAGCCCCGTACGCGGGCGCGCTCGGGGCGTTCGCGGTCGTCTACGGGGTGCCGGTGACGGGCTTCGCGCTGCTGTGGCTGGCGCTGGCCGCCGCGCTGCTGGTCCGGGCGGCCCGCGCCGGTATGGGCTTCGCGATGACCTGGTGGGCGCTGACCTTCCCCGTCGGCACCTGTGTCACCGGCGCCGCGGGCCTTGCCCGGCACACCGGGCTGACCGCGTTCGCCTGGCTGGCCGCCGCCCTGTACGTCGCCCTGTTGGCCGCCTGGCTGCTGGCCGCCGGGCACACCCTGCGCGGCCTGGCCACGGGGCGGCTGCTGCCCCGCTAGCGGGCCGCGGCCAGGGCCGCCGCCAGCACCTGCGGGGCCTCGGCGAGCGAGGGCCCGTACCAGGTCAGGTGGCGGCCGCTGACCAGGGCGGCCGGACGGCCCGGGAACGCCTCCGGGCCGTCCTCGCGCGTGAAGGCGTACGGCTCGTCCGGCAGCACCACCAGCTCGCAGTCGGCGGCGGCCAGCTCCGCCAGGGGCACCTTCGGGTAGCGCTCCGGGTGGCCGGCGTAGACGTTGTGCACGCCGAGCCGTGCCAGCAGGTCCCCCGCGAAGGTGTCCCGGCCGAGGACCATCCAGGGCCGCCGCCACACCGGGACGACGGCCCGCACGCCCTCCCCCGGCGCCACCCGCGCCCAGGCGGCCTCGGCCTCGTCCAGCCAGCGCGGCCGGGCCAGCCCCAGGGCGCGCACCAGCAGCCGGTCCAGCTCGGCGAAGGCCTGCGGCAGCCCGCGGACCTCCGTGACCAGCACCTCCAGCCCGGCCGCGCGCAGCGCCGCCAGGTCGGGGGCCCGGTTCTCCTCCTCGTTGGCGACGACCAGGTCGGGCCGGAGCGCGGCCACGGCGGCGACGTCGGGGTTCTTGGTGCCCCCGATGCGCACGGCACCCTGCCGACCGAGGCCGGCAGGGTGGGTGCACCAGTCGGTGACGCCGACCAGCAGGCCGGGGGCGGTGGCGGCCACCGCCTCGGTCAGCGAGGGCACCAGGGAGACGACCCGCACCGCCGCTCAGCGCCCCGGCTCGGGCGGCTCGAAGGTGGCGTGGATGTGCTCCCCGACCGCGACGACCAGGATCCGGGTGTCCTCGGTGACGGCCCGCCAGCGGTGGCGCACCCCGCCGGACAGGAACAGGGCGTCGCCGTTCTCCAGCCGGTACGCCCGCCCCTCGGCCTCCACCTGGCAGGCCCCGGAGACGACGTACATCAGCTCGTCGTTGCGGTGCTGGTACTCGCGGCCCGCGTCCTGGTCGCCGGTGAACTCCAGCGCGTGCAGCTGGTGGTGCCCGCGGACGAGGGGCCGCACGCCCGGCACCGGACCCAGCCCCGAGTCGTCCCCGGCCCGTACGAGGTCGACGGTGCGCGCGGTGTCGGACGCGGCCAGCAGCTCGACGGCGGTGGTCTCCAGCGCGTCGGCGACCCGTTCGAGGGAGCGCATGCTGGGCCGGGCCCGCTCGTTCTCTATCTGGCTGAGGAAGGGCACCGAGAGGCCGCTGCGCGCGGACACGGCCGCGAGGGTCAGGTGGAGCGCCCGGCGCCGCTTGCGCACGGCCACGCCCACCCGGAGCGGTTCCTTGGCGTCCTTGTCCCGTTCCTTGTCGTCCGAGCCGTCCCTGTCGTCCATGGCGGGGCTGCCCTCCCCTTGTCAGGTAAGTCGGCCTAGTCAGGTCTGTCGGCCGTGTCAGGTCTGTCGGCGTACATCGGCGTCCGTCGCACGGGGGTGTGCTGTAAGCACCTTACGCAGCAACCGCCCCCGGTTTCGCGCCCGTGGGCGGACCGGGCTACGCCGCGGGTGAAACTCCTGTGCCATGTCCGACCGCTTCTGCGGCCACTTTGCGTCCCCCTGGCCGTAACCCTGCGGCGTCGGTGGGGTGCGGCATCATCGTCGTCGTGACGACGACTCGACGGCTGATGCTGCTGGACACCGCCTCCCTCTACTTCCGTGCCTACTTCGGCGTACCGGACTCCGTGAAGGCCCCGGACGGCACCCCGGTCAACGCGGTGCGCGGACTGCTCGACTTCATCGCCCGCCTGGTGCAGGACCACCGCCCCGACGAGCTGGTGGCGTGCATGGACGCCGACTGGCGGCCGCACTGGCGGGTGGAGCTGATCCCCTCCTACAAGGCGCACCGGGTCGCGCAGGAGACCCCGGCGGGACTGCCGGACGTGGAGGAGGCCCCCGACACCCTGACGCCCCAGGTGCCGATCATCGAGGCGGCGCTGGACGCGTTCGGGATCGCCCGGGTGGGGGTCGCCGGGTACGAGGCGGACGACGTGATCGGCACGCTGACGGCGCGGGCCGCCGGCCCCGTGGACATCGTCACCGGCGACCGGGACCTCTACCAGCTGGTCGACGACGCCCGGCAGCGGCGCGTGCTGTACCCGCTGAAGGGGGTCGGGACCCTCCAGGTCACCGACGAGGCCTGGCTGCGCACCAAGTACGGGGTCGACGGCCCGGGCTACGCGGACCTGGCCCTGCTGCGCGGCGACCCGAGCGACGGCCTCCCCGGGGTCCCGGGGATCGGCGAGAAGACGGCGGCGAAGCTGCTGGACACCTACGGCAACCTGGCCGGGATCATCGCCGCGGTCGAGGACCCGAAGTCGAAACTGACACCCGTTCAGCGCAAGCGGCTGGACGAGTCCCGGCCGTACCTGGCGGTGGCCCCCAAGGTGGTCCGGGTGGCCACCGACGTGCCGCTTCCCGTGTTCGACGCGGCGCTGCCGGCGGCGCCGGCACAGCCGGAACTCGTCGATGCACTTGCCCACCGGTGGGGTCTGGGCGGCGCCGTGTCGCGCCTGCGGGGCGCACTCCTTCCCTGAGGTGCTAACTTAGGTAATCCTAAGTTTCAGGGGAGTCAGGGGAGACGCCGTGGCAGAAGGACGCGCCCGCAAGGTCGGCACCGCAGTCGTCGTGCGGACCGAGCGGCTGACGCCGCACATGGTGCGGGTGGTTCTCGGTGGCGCCGGACTGGCCCGCTTCAGCGCGGGCGAGTTCACGGACCACTACATCAAGCTGCTGTTCGCGCCGGAGGGCGTCACCTACCCCTCCCCGTGGGACCTGGACCGCATCCGCGCCCAGTACCCGCGGGCCGCGTGGCCGCGCCAGCGCGCGTACACGGTCCGCAGCTGGGACCCGACCCACCTGGAGCTGACCGTCGACTTCGTCGTCCACGGAGACGAGGGGCTGGCCGGCCCGTGGGCCGCCCGCGCCCAGCCGGGCGAGCTCGTCCGCTTCCTCGGCCCGGGCGGCGCGTACGCCCCGGCCCCCGAGGCCGACTGGCACCTGCTCGTCGGCGACGAGAGCGCGCTGCCGGCCATCGCCGCGGCCATGGAGCGGATGCCGGCCGGCGCCCGGGTCCACGCCCTGCTGGAGGTCGACGGCCCCGAGGACGAGCAGAAGATCGCGACGCCGGACGGCACCGTCCCCGTGTGGCTGCACCGCGGGACCCGCCCGGTGGGCGAGGCCCTGGTCGAAGCGGTCAGGGCCCTCGACTTCCCCACCCGCGACGTGCACGCCTTCGTCCACGGCGAGGCGGGCTTCGTCAAGGAGCTCCGCCGCCACCTGCGCCTGGAGCGGGGCATCCCGAAGGAGCGCCTGTCGATCTCGGGCTACTGGCGCCTCGGCGAGACCGACGAGGGCTGGCGGGCGATCAAGGGCGAGTGGAACGCGCGGATCCTCGCGGAGCAGGAAGCCGCGGCCTGACCCGGACGGCCGAACGGGCGGGGCCGGCGCACCGGCCCGACAATGAGGGGTATGCGTACCCGCCTCGCGCTCACGGCGGCGGGAACCGCGCTGGCGCTGGCCGCGGCCGTCCCGGTCGCGGCCGTCCCGGTCGCGGCCGCCCCCAGCCCGCCGCCGCCCCCGAAGCCCCGGCTGACGGACCAGGACGTCGCCACCGCGGTGGACCGCCTGCCCGCCTCCATCACGGCGGGGATGCGCAGCACGGGCGTGCCCGGGGTGTCCGTGGCCGTCGTCCACGACGACGAGGTCGTGTACCTCAAGGGGTTCGGCGTGCGGCGCACCGGCGAGAGCGGCGCGGTCGGCCCCGACACGGTCTTCCAGATCGCCTCCCTGTCCAAGCCGGTCTCCTCCACCGTCGTCGCCGGCACCATGAAGGACCCGGCCGAGTGGGACCGGCACACCGAGCTGCCCGGCTTCGCCCTCAAGGACCCCTGGGTCACCGGGCACGTCACCACCGCCGACCTGTTCTCGCACCGCAGCGGCCTGCCCGACCACGCCGGTGACCTCCTGGAGGACCTGGGCTACGACCGGGCGTACGTCCTGGACCACCTGCGGCTGCTGCCCCTGTCACCGTTCCGGGCGAGCTACGCGTACACCAACTTCGGGCTCACCGCAGCGGCCGAGGCCGTCGCCCGCGCCCACGGCACCAGCTGGCAGAAGCTCAGCGCCGACACGCTGTTCAAGCCCGCCGGCATGACCCGCACCAGCACCGAGTTCTCCGCCTTCGCCACCGCGCCCGACCACGCCGCCACCCACGTGAAGAACCGCGACGGCACCTGGTCCCCCCGCTACGTACGCGATCCGGACGCCCAGGCCCCGGCCGGCGGGGTCAGCTCCACCGCCCGCGACCTGGCCCGCTGGATGCGACTCCAGCTCGGCGACGGCACCCTCGACGGGAAACGGATCGTCCCCGCCGGGACGCTGGCCCGCACGCACCTGCCCGAGATCGTCGCGCAGGCCACCACCCCGACCGGCCGGCCCCAGTTCTACGGGCTCGGCTGGAACGTCACCTACGACGACGCGGGACGGCTGCGGCTCAGCCACTCCGGCGCCTTCGACCTCGGCGCCAACACCAACGTCACCCTGCTGCCCCTGGAACGGCTCGGCATCGTCGTCCTCACCAACGGCGCCCCGGTCGGCCTCGCCGACGCCGTCGCCGAGGACTTCTTCGACACCGCCGAGCACGGCGCGCCCACCACCGACTGGCTGCCCCTGTTCGCCTCGCTGTACGCGCAGCTCGACGCGAAGGCCTCCACGACCGACTACGCCCGTCCGCCCGCCGGCGCCGCCCCGCCGCGCGCCGACTCCGCGTACACCGGCACGTACGACAACGCTTACTACGGCAGGGCGACGGTCACGGCGGCCCCCGGCGGAGGCCTCACCCTGTCGCTGGGCCCCGGGCCCCAGCGCTACCCGCTGCGGCACTACGCCGGCGACACCTTCAGCTTCGAGACCGCCGGGGAGAACGCCGTCGGCCGCACCGGCGTGTTCTTCAAGGACGGCACGATGCGCATCGAGTACCTGGACGAGGAGCACCTGGGCACCTTCACCCGGCAGCAGCCGTAGCCCGCCTGCCACTGCCCTAGCCTGGAGCCGATGAGAAGCAGAACCCGCATACCTCCCGCACCGCTCCCCCAGATCGACGGCATCGACCCGGTCCGGCTGCGGCTGCCCACCGTCCGCGACGGCAGATGGCCCGACCTCGGCAGCTACCTCACCGAGCGCTACGCGGGCACCCGCGGCGCCGAGTCTATGGCCCGCCTGCTCCACGCCGGCCGGATCCTCGGCCCCGGCGGGCGGGTGCTGCGCGCGGCGGACCCGTACGAGCCGGGCGCGTACCTGTGGTTCCACCGCGACATGGACCCCGAGCCGGTGGTGCCCTTCCCGATCGGCGTGGTGTACCGGGACGCCCACCTGCTGGTGGTGGACAAGCCGCACTTCCTGGCGACCACCCCGCGCGGCAGCCACATCGTGCAGACCGCCCTGGCCCGGCTGCGCAGCGAGCTGGACCTGCCCGAGCTGAGCCCGGCGCACCGCCTGGACCGGCTCACGGCCGGCCTGGTGATGTTCAGCATCCGGCCCGAGGACCGCGGCGCCTACCAGGGGCTCTTCCAGGAGCGGCGGGTGGGCAAGGAGTACGAGGCCCTCGCCGTCCACGACGCGGCGGTCGAGCTGCCCCGCACCGTCCGCAGCCGGATCGAGAAGGTCCGCGGGATCATCGGCGCGAGCGAGGTCCCGGGCGGCGAGCCGAACGCCGAGACCTCGCTGGAACTCCTCGACACCGCGGGCCGCCTGGGCCGCTACCGGCTGGTCCCGCACACCGGCCGCACCCACCAGCTGCGGGTGCACATGAACGGCCTCGGCCTGCCCATCCTCGGCGACCCGGTGTACCCGGAGGTCACCGACCCGGCCCCGGACGACTTCCGGCGGCCGCTGCAACTCCTCGCCCGCACCCTGGTGTTCACCGACCCGGTGACCGGCATCGAGCACCGCTTCGAGTCCGGCCTGGAACTGCTCGCCTGGCGGGACCGCGCCGCCTGGGAGGCCGGGGCCGGGCGGCCGCCGGCCGCGTAGCAGCGGACGACGCGGGCTGCGCCTCTGGGGGGGCGTCAGACCAGCAGGGGTCCCCCGCAGCGGTCGGCGCCGTCCTTCACGGCGATGAGGTTCGCCTGAACGTAGGAGATCAGGTTCCGGGCGTGCCAGTCGGTCGGGTAGTACGTGACCAGCCGGGACTGCTGGAAGCGGGCCTCGATCTCCGGCACGAACGCCCGGTACTGGTCATCGGTGTAGTACCAGAACGAGTTCTCGTTGTAGTACGCGACGTGCGTCGGGTCCTGGTACGCACCCCGGCCGTCGGAGCTGGGCGTGAGGGACAGCAGCATGCCGCCGGGCGCGAGCAGCCGGTACAGCTCGTTGATCAGCGGGATCTTCTGCGGCACGTGCTCCAGGAAGTCGACCGCCCGGACCAGGCCCACCGAGCCGTCGGCCAGGTCCAGCGGGTCCGGCAGCGTCGCGACGATGTCGACGCCGTCCCGGGAGTGGCGGTCGACGCCCACGTAGCCGGGCGGCTTGCGGTGGGCGGCCCCCAGGTCCAGGGCGAGCAGCCCGCGCCGCCGGGCCCAGGCGAGCGTGTTCGCCTCGATGTACTTGTCGTACAGGGCGACCGTCTCGCGCTGGATGTGGGCGCTGACCTCGGAGTCCCGCTGCGTGTTGTCCGGGTGCATGCGCTGCAGGTACAGGCAGCGGGGGACGTGGTGGAACTCCCCCGCCTGGAAGAGGCGGCACATCAGGTCCTGGTCGTCCAGCACGGCCCGGGTGGCGTCGTAGCCGCCGACCTGCTCGTACGCGTCCCGGCGGAACGCCCGTACGTGGTTGGGGGCGTACCAGATGTACGAGACGTTGTGCGGGGTCGGGGCCATGGAGACGGCCTGGAGCAGGCGCCGACCGTCCACGTCGACGTCCTCGTACCGCCAGCCGTGGCTCTCGTTGAAACGGGACTCGTCGCGGCCGCCGTCCTCGGTGATCTGCGCGGTGTTGCTGTAGACGAGGACGGCGTCGGGGTGCGCGTCGAAGGCGGTGGCGAGCTCCGCCAGGCAGTCGCGGGCGAGGAGGTCGTCGTGGTCGAGCTCGACGAGGATCTCCCCGCGGGCGAACTCGCAGGCCCGGCGCTTGGCCGCCCCGACTCCGCGGCTGTCGTCGCACACCTCCACCCGGACGCGGTCGTCGGGGTGCTCCGGCCGCCAGCGCGCGCCGTTGTTGAGGAGCACGATCCACTCCCAGTCGGTCCGGGTCTGCGCCTGGAGGGTGGCGAGGCACTCGTCCAGGTAACGGGGGCGGTGGCTGGGGGTGAAGACGGAGAACCGGGGAGTCGGAAGAACACTCATGTGCCGTACCTGTCGTGGTGTGTGAGAGGTGGATGTACCCGCGCCCCGGCCCCGAAGCCCGAGCCGAGACCCGAAGCCGGGCCCGACCCCGGCCCCGAAGCCCTGGCCCCCAGGACCACGGCCCAGCCGAGACCCGAAGCCACGCCCGAGGCCCAGCCCGGGACCGCGGCCCGGTCCAAGAGCCGAAGCCAGGCCCCTGGGACCGCGGCCCGGCCCGAGACCCGAAGCCAGGCCCAGACCCGGGACCGCAGCCCAGACCCAGAACCAGGCCCAGGCCCGGCACCGAAGCCCAGGCCGCTGCCGAGGCCCGAGGCCCGGAGCCGAAGCCGGTGACCGATGTCCAGGCGAAGACCGGAGCCCAAGCCAAGGCCGAGGCCCAAAGCCGAGGCCCGGGCCCAAGCCCGAGACCGAAACCAAGCCCGGCCCGAGTCCGAAGCCCGGCCCGAGCCCGGGATCCGGTAACCGCACCGAAGCTCAGGCCCAAGCCAAGACCCAAGAGGCGAGGCCCGAGGCTTGAGGCCCAGGCGGCCGAAGCGAGGGCCCGTGACCGAGACCAAGATCCAGACCCAGCCACGGCGCTAAGCCGAGGCCGAGCCCGAGGCCCGGGCCCGAGACCCGACCCCAGCCCGGGCCGAGTCCGAGAACCGGCCCGAGCCCGGGACCAGGGCCCGGGCCGAAATCCAAGCTGAGGGCAAGGCCCGAGGCCAGGACCGAAGCCGGGCCCCCGGCTCGGGTCCGAAACCAAGCCCAGGCCGAGACCGAAGGCCCAGAACCGAAGCCGGGGCCCGCGGCCGGGCGGAGAACCCGAAGCCCGTGGCCTAGGCCCAGGTCCCAGGCCGAAGCCAGAGGCCCAGGCCGAGGCCCGGAGCCAAGGGCCCAGGCCCAGGCCCAGGCCGGAAGCCCAGGCAGAAGCCGAAGCCAGAGGCTTGGGTCGAGGCCGAAGGCCCAGGCTCCAGGCCGGAGTTACAGGACGAAGGCGCAAGCCCCGGCCGGAGTTAGAGGCCGCGGCCCAGGAATCTGGGCCCGGGCCGTAGCCCGAAGCTCGGGCCGCGATCCGAGGCCAGGGACCCGGGCTGGAGGCCCGGGACCGACGGCGGGTGGTGGCAGGTGGTGTGGTGGCGTTGTCGGAACGGAGCGGGAACTGAGCTGGACGGCGGCTCCGGGCGCCGCTTCGCGGGCCTACCTCACCGGGAGGCGGCGGAGGTCATGGGGTGCAGACGGCGTACACCGTGATGGTGCGGGCGTCCGCCGAGGTCGCTTGCCAGCCGGTTGCGGGTGGACCGCCGACCGGGCGGGTGACGACGAGCTCCAGGTTGCCGCCGGCAGTGGTCTGGTAGCCGCCGCCGGTGGCGAACCGGCCCGCCGGGCATGTGGCCACGGCGGTGCCGGTGGCCGAAGTGACCGAGATGACGGTCCCCTGGGCTCCGGACCCACTCCCGGGCGCCCCCTGGACCCCTTGAGCCCCGGTAGCCCCTTGAGGCCCCGTGGCACCCTGCGACCCAGTGCTGCCTTGAGGCCCGGTGGCCCCCTGAACTCCCTGACTCCCCTGCGCCCCGGTAGTCCCTTGCACCCCCGTGGCACCCTGTGGCCCCGTGGCGCCCTGAACCCCCGGATCCCCCTGCGCGCCAGTAGCGCCTTGAGCCCCGGTGGCACCCTGAGCACCCACATCCCCCTGAGGGCCGGTCGCACCCGCAGTGCCCTGAGAGCCAGTGGCACCCTGCGGCCCTGTGGCACCCTGTACTCCGGGATCACCCTGCGGTCCCGTAGCTCCCGTATCCCCCTGCGGCCCGGTGGCACCCTGGGCACCAGAATCACCCTGCGGTCCCGCAGAACCCGTAGCCCCCTGAGAACCGGTCGCGCCCTGTGGCCCAGGATCACCCTGGGGCCCCGCAGCACCCGTGTTCCCCTGAGGGCCAGTCGCACCCTGGAGACCCTGGTTCCCCTGAGGGCCGGTCGCACCCACATCCCCCTGAGGCCCGGTCATGCCCTGGGCACCCGGATCACCTTGTGCGCCAGTCGCACCTTGCGCCCCTGGATCACCCTGTGCACCGGCAGCTCCGGTACCACCCTGAGGGCCGGTCGCACCCTGGGCACCCTGGGCACCAGAATCACCCTGCGGTCCCGCAGAACCCGTAGCCCCCTGAGAACCAGTGGCACCCTGCGTCCCTGGATCACCCTGCGGACCGGCGGCTCCCGCACCGCCCTGAGGGCCGGTCGCACCCTGGACACCCGGATCACCCTGCGGGCCGGCAGCCCCCGGGGCGCCCTGGAAGCCACGATCACCCTGGAAGCCGCGGTCACCCTGGGCACCCGATGAGCCCAGGAAGCCTTGCGAGCCCCGGTCGCCCTGCGGGCCCGTGGCGCCCTGGGCTCCGGGATTCCCCTGGGGGCCGGGGTCGCCCTGGAAGCCCCGGTCTCCCTGGGGGCCCGGGTCACCCCGGAGGCCCGGGGAGCCCTGGTTCCCCTGGGGGCCGGGGGTGCCCGGGGTGCCCTGGTTCCCCTGGGGGCCGGGGGCGCCCTGTGCCCCCTGGAACCCCTTCAGCTGCTTGAGCCACTCGTAGTCACACTTCCAGGCGGCCCCGGCACCGTCGTCCCCCCGCCCCGGCCGCGGGTCGAACTCCCGGCTGACGGCACCGTTCGGGCCCGGCACACCGGTCACGCACGCGGGGTGCGGGCCGCGCGGCTCCTCGTACGCGTCGGCCACCGCCGCCACGGACGGAGTGAGTTGGACGGCCACACCGAGCGCCCCGGTCGAGACCAGCACGGCGGTCCGGACCCAGGATCTGCGAAGTGACTGAGGCTTCATCCATCGACCTTCCTGCAGAACGGCAGAGGCGCCCCGCGCTCCGGCCCCCAGTCGCCAGGCCGGAGGGCGGAGCGGGGGCGCCTTCGAGTCCACGGTCACGACGACCCGGCTCTCAACACCCCCCGGAACAGTAACTTTCGGGCATTCCGGTCGACGCTCCCGCCCGCGCGGCTCACATGCGATTCCCCTGATCTTCATTCCATCGGCCTACGCGCGACAGAGAACCCCGCTCAGCGGCACCGAAGGAGGCCCGGCAAACAGCACGGCTGCAGGGCCAGCAACCCGCAGGCCCAGCAACCCGCAGGACCTGGCAGCCCGCAGCGCACACCACGGCCGGCGCGCCCCACCCCGCCCCACCCGGCGCCCGGCCCTACCCGGCGCGGCCCCCGCCCTGGCCGCCTGCCCCCGCCCCCACCCCGGCCCCGGCCACCGGCCCGGCCAGCTCGACCCCGGCCCGGGCCACCCCCGCCGCCCCGCCCGGATCCGCATCGCGTGCGACGCCGGCGATCCGCAGTGCCGCGTCCGCCGTGGCCTCCGCGAAGGCGGCGACCGGGCGGGCGGGGTCGTAGCGGTGGATCAGCATGACGCCCTCGATCAACCCGAAGACCAGGTCGCCCCGCAGCGCCAACCCGGCCCGGTCCCCGCCGAGTTCGAAGCCGAGGGAGGTGGCGCCGAGCAACGCCCCGTACGCCTCGCGCAGTTCGCCCCGCAGCTGGCGGAACCGGCTGAACCGGGATCCCGCCACCTCGGGCAGCAGGTACAGCGCGCCCAGGTCGTACGGCCCCCCGCACAGCAGCAGCACGTCCGAGCGGCACAGCTCCCACAGCCGCTGAGCGGCGGGCCGCCCGGTGTCGGCGAGGAGCCGCCGGGCCAGCCGCAGTGAGGGGGCGACGGTGGACTCCAGGAGTTCGGCGAGGAGTTCTTCCTTGCCGGCGAAGTAGTGGTACATCGTGGCCTGGCGCATCCCGGCCCGCTCGGCCACGGTCCGCGTGGTGGTGGCCGCGTACCCCCGTACGGTGAACAGCTCGGCCGCCGCGCAGAGGAGTTCCTCGCGCGGCGGGGGGGCGCCGCGTTCCTTCCGCCCGTTGGCGCGGGGTCGGCCAACCCCTCTCGGGGCCTCGCCCGTTTCCCCCATCCCGGTCCCGTCGCTCCACCAGGGGACCACCAAGTGAGT
>NZ_JBVHVT010000102.1:0-27621 GCF_055564695.1 Streptomyces sp. NPDC029014 | reverse complement strand
GGAAGGAGGGAAAGAAGGTCGGTGTTGGAAGTGGGTGTCTGTGCCCCTTTTTTGTGGCTTTCGCCCCGGGGGGGTAGACCGGGGGGGGGGGAGGGGGGGGGGGGGTGTTCCACGGAAAACACCCCCCCGCTCCCGTGCGTCAACTCCCGTCCGCCAGACGCCCGACGGGAAGCCGGAGCGTGGTCACCGCGCCCCCGTCCGGCGCGTTGGCGAAGCCGAGGGTGATTTCCAGGACCGCCGCCTGTCCGGCCGCGATGGTCAGGCCCAGCCCGTGGCCCCGTCCGCGGCCCGGATCCCCGGTCCGGAAGCGCTGCGGGCCCTGCTCGATCAGCGGCGCCGGGTAGCCGGGCCCGTGGTCCCGTACGGTCACCACCGGACCGTCGACGGTCACCTCGATCGGCGGGGCGCCGTGCCGGTCGGCGTTGGCCAGCAGGTTGGCCAGGATCCGGTCGAGGCGCCGCCGGTCGGTGAGCACCTCCATGTCGCGGACCACCCGCACCGAGACCTCCAGCCGGGTCGCGGCGGCCGCCCGCCGTACGGCCCGCCCGAGTTCCACCCGGGACAGATCGGCGTGCTCGACGCCCGAGTCCAGCCGGGAGATCTCCAGCAGGTCCTCGGTAAGCCGGTGCAGGGCCGCCAGCCGGTCGTTGATCATCTCCTTGGGGCGGCCCTCGGGCAGCAGCGAGGCCGCGGCGAGCGAGCCGGTCAGCGGGGTCCGCAGCTCGTGCGCGACGTCCGCGGTGAACCGCTTCTCCGCCTCCAGCCGCTCCTGCAGCGACCTGGCCATGGTGTTGAGCGCCTGCGCCACGTCCCGGACCTCGTCGCGGTGCGCCCCCTCGCCCGCGGCGTCGGGGATGTCGACGCGGGCGTCGAGGTCGCCGGCGCTGATCCGGCGGGCGACGGCGGCGGTGGTCGTCAGCCGTCGGCTGACCCGGTCGGCGAGGAACAGGCCGGCCAGCGCCACCACCCCGGCGGCGAGCGCGGCGGAGGCGAGGATCGCGGCGTCGAGCTCCCGCAGCCGGCTGCGGGTGCTCTCGTACGAGACCCACACGGCCAGGGGCTTGTCGTCCGCGGGTCCGGCGGCCCACATGACGGGTCGGCCGGCGTGCTCGCCGACCATGCTGCCGGTCCGCCCGCGGGCGACGAGCCCCCGCAGCGCTCCCGGCAGGTCGGGCGGGTCCAGCGAGACGTTCAGGTGGCCGTGGGAGGTGCCGTACTGGTACTCGGTCAGGGCGTGCTCCAGGTCCCGGTCGGCGTCCTTGCGGACCTCGCCGACGACCTGCCGGGCGACCACGTTGTGCACGAGGACCCCCAGCACGGCGGCGACGGCACAGCACACGGCCGTCGTGGTCAGGGCGATCTTCCAGCGCAGACTGCTCGTCACCCGCACGGTGTGCCGCCCCTCAGCCCCGGATCGCCGCGCACGGGGTGGAGCCGGTCTTCAGGGTGGGGCAGTCGTCGAGGGTGAGCTCGTCCAGGTCCATGGTCCCCGTCCCGGGGTTCCACACGTAGTCCGAGATGGAGACCTTCCGCGGGTTCGAGGTCGGCTCGCGCACCGCGAGGTGCTCGGCGGCGACCTCCACGCCCTCCAGGACCCCGCGCCGCGACAGGATCCGGGTGACGGAGCCGTCGTCCCGGACGGTGTAGACGCGCAGCTCGCTGGTGCGGCCGTCGATGTCGACGGCGGTGATCAGCTCGTCACGCCCGTCGCCCGTCACGTCGTGCAGCACGGGCGGGCGCACCGGGCAGTCGGGACCGCCGTCCACAGCCTGTGTGCAGAGCGCGAGCCGTCGCACCGCCCGGGGGTCGACGAGGCGTCCCGAGCCCGCGTCCTGCCGGTCGGCGGCCGTGATGTCGGCCCGTACGACGGCCAGCGCGTCGACGTCGTGCATGCTCCGGCCCGGGACCTCGGGCAGCCCGGGGACCACCGCGGCCGCACCGGGTTGCTCGCCGGGTCCGGGCGGGGAGGGGCGGATGCCCTGCCACAGGGTCTGCGGGGCGTGCACGGTCCCCAGGTCGCCGTCGCCCCGCAGCCCTTCCACGTCGGCGCACCCGGCCGTGGCCGCGAGGGCGGCGGCGAGGACCGGGGCCACGGCGCGGCGGTGCCGGCGGACCGGGAGGAGGGACCTCATGCCCCGATGCTCTCCCGGCCGGGCCCCGGCAGCCGGGCAGGAGGCCCGTTCGGGGGACCGCCCGCCGGGCCGCGCGGGCGGCGGCCGGTTCAGGGCTCGGACGAGGCGATCCCGCGCGCGGCGGCGACCTCCTGCCGGACCGGCTCCAGGACGGACGCCTCGTCGCCGGGCAGCTCGGCGGGGGCCCGCAGCTGGGCGGGGGTCCGGGCGGTGCGCACCCCTTCGGCGAGGGCGTGCAGGTCGGCGGTGAGCGCCGTCACCTCGGCGGACCGGGGCTCGGGGGCCCCGTGGTTGACTCGGACCCGGGCGGCGGTGGTGGCGTCGACGATCCGCTCGACGGCGACGACCAGCGGCCACCACGCCGCGGCCCGCGCCCCGGTCGGCGGTGGCTCGGTCAGCGCCCGCTGGAACTCGCTGCGTACGGAGGACAGGTCGCGGTAGAGGCGGCGGCGGGCCTGGAGCCGCACGGTCCGCGCGGCTCGCAGCCCGGCCGTCGTTTCGGGCGGCGGGCCGCCGAAGGCCCGTTCCACGTAGCCGGCGGCGTCGTCGACGGTGTCGGCGAGCCGGTCCCCGATCCGCGTGCGCCAGCTCTCGGGCCACAGGCAGTAGCCGAAGACCAGGGTGATCGCGCAGCCGATCAGGCTGTCCAGCAGGCGGGGCCGGACGAGGTCGAAGCCCTGGTGGTTGAGGAGGTCCGACAGCAGCAGGATCACGGGGGTGATGGCGGCGGTCTGGAAGGCGTATCCCTTCGCGGAGAACGCGGGGATCAGCGCGGCGAGGACCGCCATGACCGGCACGTCCCACCAGCCGCGCGGCACCTCGGCGAGCACGGCGGCCGCGACGACGAGCCCGCCCACCGTGCCCAGCGCCCGCAGTACGGCCCGGGAGAACACCGAGCCGAAGTCGGGCTTGAGGACGAAGGTGACGGTCAGGGCCACCCAGTACGAGCGTTCGACGGGCACCAGCGAGACCAGCGACTGGGCGAGCCCGATGCACAGGGCGAGCCGCAGCCCGTACCGCCAGGACGCCTCGGACAGCATCACGTCCCGCGCCGTCCGCCGGGCCCGGACGGGCAGGGCGACGGGCCGCCCCAACCGGTCGTCGTCGACGCTGCGCAGGGTCGGCCCGGGCAGGTGCACGACGGTCGCCGCGTGCCGCAGGGCTGCGTCCAGGGCCCGTTCGGCGGGGGTGCGCGGGACGGGCAGGTCCAGTACGGGTGCCTCGGTGCTGCCCTCCTGCACGGCCCGGCCGAGGTCCCGTACGGCCGCCGGGACGGCGGGGGGCAACGGGCGGCCGCGCAGGTGCAGGGCGGGCGCCGCCTCGACGAGCGGGATCACCACGTTCAGCTGGGCCAGCAGCCGGACCAGCGAGGGGCTCCGCCCGTGGACCCGGGCGCGCCGGCCCAGGACCAGGTCGTAGGCCTGGTTGAGGGTCTGGGTGACCTGCCGGCGGCGGTCGTCGTAGTCGGGGCCGCCGGCGGCCTCCAGGGCGTCGGCGAGGGCCAGGTAGGTGGCGGCGACGGCGGTCCGCTCGGGCTGCCGCCCGCGCAGTGGCCAGCCCAGCAGGGTCAGGGCCAGTACGAACAGGCCGCCGGCGCTCAACAGCAGCGGGGCCGTCCACCAGGGCTGCGGCAGCGGCAGGCCGGCCCCGACCACCGCGTTGAGCAGGAGCAGCAGTCCGGAGACGGAGGCGACCGTACCGATCGAGGAGATCATCCCGGAGACCAGGGCGATCAGGGTGAGGACGCCGACGGCCAGCCAGCCCCGCCCGAAGACGAGGGTGCCGAGCGCGACGCCCAGCGCGCCGAACATCTGCGGTACGGCGATGTTGAGGATCCGCATCCGGTAGGCGTCGGCGGTGTCGCCGATGACCCCCGACAGGGCGCCCATCGAGACGAGCGCCCCGTACTCCGGTTCGTCCACGGCGAAGCCGACCGCGAGCGGGACGGAGAGGGCGATGCCCGCGCGGACGACGGAGGCCCACGGGACGGGGACGCTCTCGGGCCGCAGGCCCGAGAGCAGCCAGGCGGGCGGGGTCAGCGGGTGCGGCCGGGCGCGCCCGGACGGTATGTCTTCGGTGCGTTCGGTGCCCATTCGCTTCCGTGCCGCCGCTCGCTCGTCGGTTTTCGGTTCTTCTGTGCGCTTGCGTGTTCTCTGCGCCGTTCTGCGCGCTTGGTACCTTCCGAGCTTATGGGGTCCGGCGGCCGCGACCGGCCAGCCAGGCGGTGAGCGCGACGACCAGTCCGACCGCCAGCACCACCCAGGCGGTGGTGCGCAGGAACGCGGTGAGCGCGTCGTAGACGGCGCCGGCCGCCGCGCGGTCGATGTCGGCCGGCAGGTCGTCGAGGGTGAGCCGGCGGCACACGGACACCGCGATCCCGAGCAGGACCGCCCCGAAGGCCAGCCCCAGGCCGGTGGCCGCCACGGCCCGGCGGCGGTTCACCGCGACGGCGATGGCCGTCAGGGCCAGCAACAGGGTCAGCACGGGAAGCCAGACACCGGCGATCTGCAACATGCGGAAGCCCTTCCGGAGTGCGCCGAGGTTGTCGTACTCCATGACCGTCACCGACACGTGGGTCACCGGGATGCGGTCGGCGAACGGCACCTCGTCGGCGACGAGTTCCGCCCGCACCTGCTCGACGACCGGTGCGAGGTCGAGGGTGACGGCGTTGCCGTCACCCGTGGTGAGGGCCTGGAGGAAGGCGGCGTGCGCGGCCCGGTTGGCCGCGTCCCAGGCATTGCGGTACGCGGCGGTGCCGGTGAAGGAACGCAGGGCCTCACCGAGCAGGGCCTCGACCCCGCCCTGGAAGGGTCCGGCGTCGATCTGCCCGGACAGGGCGCGGGCCGCCTGGGTGACGACGACCTGCTGGACGGCCGGGTTCGTGGCCAGCGGGGACATGGCGGCGGTGTAGCGGTCGGCGTCGCCCAGTTCGCGGTCGGCCCAGTACGCGACGGCGCTCGCGGGCACGAGCAGCGTCATGACCGCGATGAGTACCGCCGACAGGAAGGTGCGCACGTCACCAGGGAAATCCGCGGCCGCGGCCGGCGCGAGCGGGGGTGCTGCGGGCGGGTGGCGCCACGCCGGAGCCGGTGCGCCCGAGCCGGTGCGCCGGTACCGGCGCGGTGGCGCCTTCCCGGCCCTTCCCCCTTGCCTCAAGGATCCTGGACATCTAATGTCCAGATTATGAGGATGGGCGAGGGCGTCGAGTGGGCGCTGCACAGCTGCATCAACCTGGCCTGGATCGGCCCCGAGCGGGCCGTCCCGGCGGCGCGCCTGGCCGCCTGGCACGACCTGCCGGCCGCCTACCTGAACAAACAGCTCCAGGCGCTGGCCCGGGCCGGGATCCTGACCTCCACTCCGGGCCCGCGGGGCGGCTTCCGGCTGGCCCGTCCGCTGGCCGAGATCTCGCTCATGGACGTGGTCGTCGCCGTCGAGGGAGCCGCGGAGGCCTTCCGGTGCGCCGAGATCCGCAACCAGGGCCCGGGCGGCGGCTCCGCCGTCGACGGCGGCCCGGAGTGCGCCGTCGCGCACGCCATGGGCCGCGCCGAACTGGCCTGGCGCCGGGCCCTCGCGGAGCAGGACCTCGACGGGGTCCGGCGCGAGGCCGAGCGGCAGGCCCCCGAGGCCCCGGTCCGGCTGCGCACCTGGTTCGCCGACCCGGCCTGACCGGCGGCCTCCCCACCATCCCCACCGCCCCCACCTTTTCGCCCGTCCCACCCCGCCACCTGACCGAACCGATCGCACCGACCGACGTACGCCATCGACCCACCCAGGGAGCTCGGCAATGACGCGCAGCATCACCAACCCGGCAGGCCTCCACGACCCCGTGACCTTCGGCTACAGCCACGTCGTCTCCGCCCCCGGCGAGCAGGTCTTCATAGCCGGCCAGTACGGCTCGGACGACACCGGGCAGGTCGTCCCGGAGGACTTCGAGGCCCAGGTCGAGCGGGCCTTCGCCAACCTGCGGACCGCGCTCGCGTCCGTCGGCCTCGGCCCCGAGGACGTCGTCCGGATCGGCACCTACGTCGTCGGGCACGACCTGGAGAAGCTGAAGGCGCTCACCCGGCACCTGCACGCCACCTGGGGCACCGAACTGCCCGCCCAGACCCTGATCGGGGTCGCCTCACTGGCCCTGCCCGGGATGCTCTTCGAGATCGACGCCGTGGCCGTGCGCCCCGCCGGCAGCTGATCCACTTGCCGGGCCCGGGTGCCGGGTGTGCCCTGGATGGGGGAGAGAGGAGCCCGTCATGGCACATGCGGCACCCGTCGCCCACCGGCGGCCCCGGCCGACGGCGCAGGCGCAGCACATGGACAGGGGCGCACTGATCCGGGCACTGGTGCTCGGGCTGATCTACGGCGTCTACGCGGCCTTCATGAAGCGGCAGATGGGCCCGGTCGACGCCGGAAACGTCTTCTACGGGATCCTCTGCGGCGTGATCTTCGCCGCGATCATGTTCACTCTCGCCCGGGTCGGCCCCCGCATGATGCGGGAGGTGCGGGCGGCGTCGTACGGGGCGTTCGGTGGTATCGCCGTGGGCTACCTGTACAGCCTCACGGGCGATTCCATCCTGCGCTCCAGCTGGGTCGGCTTCATCACGGGCATCGGCGTCGGCGTGGTCGCCTTCTACCGCTACTACACGCACGAGACCTGACGGGCCCGGGACGCCGGTCCCCGTACCCCCTGGCGGGGTGCGGGGACCGGCGTCGTGTCGTGGCGCCGTGCAGTGGGTCGTGCTCCGCCGGCTCCCGCGGGCGTCAGTCCTCGGAGGCCGGGGCCGGAACGGAGGTCCCGCTCCGGGACAGGACCGCGGTCTCGTGCGCCGCGGTCTTCGGGGCCGCCCCGGCCTCGGGGGCGGCTGCGGTCTCCTCGGGCTCGGGCTCGGGCGCGGGGGCCGGCGCCGGCTTCGGCTTCGTCCTCGGCGGCGGCGTGGAGCGGGTGACCTCGGCGCGGATCATGGCGTTCAGGGCGGCGTACGGGTCGATGGGCATGCCGGAAAACCTCACGGTGTTCGGGGTGTGGGGGGTCGCGCGCTGCTGCTCGGCCCGCTCAGCAGCGCAGCACCACACTCCGCACCGTCCGCACGGACAGCGCCGGTTCGGCCGCCCCGTCCGGGGCGGTGCACACCGGCCCCGTGAGCGGTTTCACGTGAAACACCGGTTGCGGCAGCTCCCGCGCGCTGGGCAGCCCGCGCGCGGACGGCCGTACGGCGGCCCGCACTTCGGAATCCGACGCCGGATCCGACTCCCGTTCGGTCGGGGCACCCGGGTCGGCCGGTGTGCCGGAGGGGAGCTGCCGGACCGCATGCGCCCCGCCGGCCGCCGGTACGGCGGCAGGACCGGACGCGAACAGGCACAGCAGTGCGACACAGGCCGCCGCAAGGGCCCTGGCCACCGCCGAACGTGCATGCCGCGTCCCGGTCATGGCAGGGGTCTGCCCCGCCGCGCCGGGCACCTCCCCACCCCGGCCGCAGAAGCGCCCGACCGGGTGACGAAGTGACCCCCCTCGGCGTCACCCGGCCCGGCCGGGGCAGGGGTCAGCGGGGAGTGCGCCGCTGGCCGGTGAGCCGGGCCAGCACGGTGGTCTCACCGCTGACCAGACGCAGTTGGGCCCGCCCCGGCCGCTGCCCCCGCCCGGTGACCCCGGCGGGCGAGACCAGGTCGACGGTGAACACGGCGGTACGGCGGTCGGCGCGCGGGATCTCGACGGTCAGGCCCCGCCGCAGCTCGGCGAGGCGGACGTCGGGTGCGGTGACCACGGCCGTCCCGGCCGAGCCGGGCGCCGCACTGCCGGTGTCCCACAAGGCCTCCGTCCCCGTAGCCGCTCCCGATACCGCCCGCACCGGCACCCCGGTCCCGGCCCCGGTCCCCGAGGGGTCCGGCGGGCCCTCGTCGAGCCCGGGTCCGCCACGGGCCATCCGCAGGTCCACCCCCAGGCTGGGGATCTGGAGGCGCAACGGACGCGCCGGGCGCAGCGGTGTGATGGCGAGGGCCCGGGCGGGCCGGGACCCCTTGTCCGAGGTCTGCGGCCGGTGGGCCTGGTCCAGCTGCTCGACGAGCCGCCGGTGCCCGGACAGGCCCAGCACCCGCGAGGGCAGCGCGTCGGCGGAGCCGGCCGCCGCCGGCCGCGCCCCGTCGGTGCTGCGCAGCAGCCCTATCCCGGTGCCCAGCAGAACCGCTGTCAGCACGCCGACCACCCACTTGCCGCGGGGCATGGATTGTCCTCCCGGTCCGATGCACCGGCTCCGGCGGCCGGTTCTCCTGACAGCAGTGGACTCTCTTCCGGCCCCGGGCACCCGTGACAACGCCGAGGATTGACGCCCCGTCGCCGCCGGGAAGGACCCGGCCTGCGGGCGTTGTCCCAGTTGACGGCGGGTGTACGGGACGTTCCTGCACGCCGGGGCACGTACGCCCGAACGGGCTAGCGGACGTGGCGGAAGGAGGACCCGCCCGGGTCGCCCGCCATGACCTCGGCCGTCCGCCGCGGCTCCACGGGGGCCGCGCGGCCCCGTCCCCGCCGGCCCGCCCGCGCCGGCCGGGCGGGCGACCGCGTCAGGACACCACGAACGCCACCGCCGCCGCCCCCATGAGGGCGGCGGCGAGGTGGACGGCCGGATGGCCGTGGTCGCCGTACCAGAGCTGCCGGACCAGGCCGCCGAGGGCGGCCAGGGCCGCGATGACGGCGACCTGGGCGAGCAGGGTGACGGCGGTGAAGGGGGCCAGCAGCAGGGCGGCGCAGTTGAGCCAGAACGGGATCGCTCCTGTCCAGCCCCGCCACCGGCGGATCGCCGACCGGGGCCGTGGCCGGGGCCGGGGCCGTGACTGCGGCCGCGCCGGTGGCTGTGCGCGCGCCGCGGCCAGTGCCCCGGTCCGTACCGGGACCCGTGCCCCGGTCCGTGCCGGCGTCCGCGCGTGCGCCTGCGTTCGTGCCTGCATGGATCACCGACCCCTCGTCATCAACTCGCCGGCGCAACAGCCTCCTTGGGGGCGGCGGCGGGGACAAGTGCCCGTTCGGCAAGAAAACCGAAGGCCAGGCCGAAAGTCGTCCACATCACGGCCTGGATGGCCAGCGTCGCGAGGCGGAACTGCCACAGCAGCGTGCCCGGGAAGTCCGCCGGGACCTCGTCGACGGCGGGGAGGAAGGCGTACGAGACCGCGACCGCCGCGACGAACGCGACCGCCGCGATGACCGAGGCGTTCCAGTTGCCGAGCCCGGGAGCCAGGCGGCGGCCCAGGATCAGTGCCCCCGCGCCGAGCAGCACGCTCAGCGCGATCATCAGCAGGAACAGCACGGTCCTGCGTGCGGCGGTGTCGGGGTCACCGACGGCCGGCGGGTTGGAGGGGTACTTGAGGAAGGGGACCAGGACGACGGTGACGAACAGCCCACCGGCGACCAGCGCCGCCGTGGACTTCGGACCGAACCGGCCGATGCGGCCCAGGGCGTAGCAGAACACGAGGGCTGCGATGCCGCCCAGTGCGATGCCGTACAGGAGGGTGCCGGTGCCGAGGCCGGCCGTGGCCTGCAGGGCGCGGCTGACCGGCGCCTCCTCGGCGTGGTCGTGGCCGCCCGCGGCCGCCTCCTCCAGGGCGATGGCCGCGTCGACGCGGGACTCGCCGATGAGGTAGGCGACGAGGAAGGCGGCCACGCCCGCGAGCAGGCCAGCCAGCATGCCGCGCACCAGCAGGGCGCGGGGGGAGATGGAGTTCATGGGCTTCCCTTGATCAGTGAGCCGGTCGACCAGGTGATCAGTGGCAGGGGAAGCCGAGCAGGTGGCGGCCGTCGTGCATCCACTCGTGGATGGTCTCGCCCTCGAACAACGCGGTGGCGCCCTGCTCGACGCCGACGAGGTAGAACAGGGCCAGCATCAGGACGCCGGCGAAGAGGGCCCAGGGAGCGAGCGCGGAGAGGGAAATCGGTGCGATGGCGGCAGGAGCCGTCGTGGGCACGGCGGAGTCGGCCATGTCAGTACCTCCAGGGGGAACACGCGTCCCGGTCAGTGGTGCTCGCAACGACGGTGCGGGTCTGACTTCCCTCCTCTGCGGGAGGGTTCACAGTGGCGCGACCGTGCCGGGATTTCACCGGGCTTCCGTCGGACCGTCGTCTTGTTTGGTTGTCGTCCGAGACGGTACCGCGCTTATGCTCCCTTTATGAAGAGCGGCGTAGTACGAGTTCAGTTCGTTACAAGGCCGTTCGACGCATCCGCACGGCAGACGAGATTCGGCCACGGCGAGCCCTGCCCCGGTCACGAGGGCCTGCGCGGCCCGGACACCGGGCAGTGGGCGGGCCGCACCCTCGACGAGGTCGCCGCCGAGGACCCCGACGGCATCCGGCACTGGCTGACCGATCCCGCCTACGCGCCGCCCGGCGGGGAGTCCCTCACCGAACTGGTCGCCCGGGTCGGCGCCGTACTGGCCGGCCTGCCCTCGGGCACGCACCGCCCCGTGGTCGAGCAGGCCGTCGTACGGGCGGCCGTGGTCCACGCCCTGGAGCTGCCGCTCCCGGCGTTCTGGCGGCTCGACGCACGCCCCGACAGCGTGACCACGCTCACGGGCCGGGCCGGCCGCTGGAACCTCCTGCTCGGCCGTGCCGACGACGACGGCACCAACCGCTGACGCAGCGGGCGTTACGCCACGATCCAGTCGCTCGTCGCGATCACCGGCCGGACGCCGTCGCGGTGGACGGTGCCCTCGATCAGGCCGTACATCCGGTCCGCCGCGAGGTACACCTCGTTGTCGTTCTTGAGGCCGAAGGGCTCCAGGTCCACGAGGAAGTGGTGCTTGTTCGGCAGGTTCAGCCGCACCTCGTTGACCCGCGGGCAGTTGTCGAGCACCCGCTCGGCCATCTGGTTCAGGGTCTGCTGGAGCGAGTACGAGTACGTCTCCGCGAAGGCCTCCAGCATGTGCGTGCGCACCTTCTTGTACGACCGGTCCCAGTCGTGCTCCGGATCGTCCGCCGCGAGCGCCGAATGCGCCCAGCGGGCGGTGACCTTGGTCGCGAGGATGCGGTCGTACGCCTCCCGGAGCGTCGTGTACCGGTCCTTGAGGTAGCCGTGGAACTCGGAGTCCGTCGAGTTCATCACGGTCAGCTCCTTCAGGCCGGAGACGACCTGCAGGCCTGCGGACTCGCCGTACGTGATCTGCGCGGTGCGCACCTCCTGGCCCTTGCGGACGAAGGAGTGCTGCTCCCTGCGCGTGGGGACCGGGATCCGCTCCCAGGCGAACTCCTCGATCCGGATCTGGGCCTCGCGGATCGGCGTCCGGGAGGAGACGAAGTGCTTGGCGAGCAGGATGCCGAAGGCTTCCGGCGACTCGATGCCGTGCTCCTTGCCGAACGCGTACACCGTGTTCTTGGTGGTGTCGGTGGGCAGGCAGTTGGCGTTGTCGCCGGTCAGGTGGACGTCGCGGAACTCGCCGCGCAGCGCCACCGACACGTTGAGGTCGCGGATCTCGTGCCAGGAGCCGTCGCCGCCCTTACGGGTGACCTTGACGATGCGGTTCTCGGCCTTGCCGTACTGGTTCTGGGCCAGGACGTGCTTGCTCATGGTGTCTTCCTTCGGGTCCTCGGGAACACGGAGTCCGGTGGTCTGGAGTCCGTACGCCCGGCGTCCAGCGCCCGCCCGCACACCCTGGACGTCCGCTCCCCGCCGTCCGGTCCCGTGGGACCGCCCCGGGACTGACGTGCATCCCGGTCCGTACCGCTGATCGGATTGCACCACGCCCCGGCCCGGATCTCGCCCGTACGGATCATCCGAATCCGGGCGGCCCGGGCTTGGGTGACCGCACAGCAGCCGGGGTGGTCGCACAGCGGCCCGGAGCGGTCGCGAGCGGGAGCCCGTGGTCCCCGTCAGCCCGCCGTGTGCGCGTCCGCGACCGACAGGGCCGCGTCGAGGACCTCCAGACCCGTGGCCACGTCCTGCGGGGCGATGGTGCAGGGCGGGGCGATGTGGATGCGGTTCCCGGCGGTCAGCGGCCACAGCCCGCCCTTCCGGCAGGCGGCCGCGAACTCGGCCATCGGCGCGTTGTCGGCGCCCGCCGCGTTGTACGGGACCAGCGGCTCGCGGGTCTCCCGGTCCCGGACGAGCTCCAGGGCCCAGAAGGTGCCCAGGCCCCGGACCTCGCCGACCGAGGGGTGCCGCTCGGCGAGGGCGCGCAGGCCCGGGCCGAGCAGCTCCGCTCCGGTGCGAGCGGACTGCTCGACGACGCCCTCCTCCTCCATCACGTTGATCGTCGCGACGGCCGCGGCGCAGGCCAGCACGTGCCCGGAGTACGTGAGCCCGCCCGGGTACGGCCGGCGGGCGAAGGTCTCGGCGATGGCGGAGGAGATCGCGACGCCGCCGAGCGGGACGTATCCGCTGTTCACGCCCTTGGCGAAGCAGAGCAGGTCGGGGGTGACGTCCCAGTGCTCGGCGGCGAACCACTTCCCCGTACGCCCGAAGCCCACCATGACCTCGTCGAGGACGAAGACGATGCCGTGGCGGTCGCACAGCTCGCGCACCCCCGCCAGATAGCCCTCGGGGTGCACGAGCACGCCCGGAGCACCGCCGACGGTCTCCAGGACGATCGCGGCGATGGAGGCGGGCCCCTCGAAGACGATGGTGTCCTCCAGGTGGCGCAGGGCGCGCTCGCACTCCTCGGCCTCGGACGCGGACCAGAACGGCGAGCGGTAGGCGAACGGCCCCCAGAAGTGCACGACGCCCGCGGTCGCGCTGTCGTTGCCGAACCGCCGGGCGTCACCGGTCAGGTTGATCGCGGTGGAGGTGGCGCCGTGGTACGAGCGGTACGCGGACAGCACCTTCGGCCGGCCGGTGTGCAGGCGGGCCATGCGGACGGCGTTCTCGACGGCCTCGGCTCCGCCGTTGGTGAAGAACACCTTGTCGAGGTCGCCGGGGGTGCGCTCGGCGATCAGCCGGGCGGCTTCGGAGCGGACGTCGACGGCGAAGCCGGGGGCGAGGGTGCACAGGCGGCCGGCCTGCTCCTGGACGGCGGCGACGACCTTGGGGTGCTGGTAGCCGATGTTGGTGTAGACGAGGGCACTGGAGAAGTCGAGGTAGCGGTTCCCCTCGTAGTCCCAGAAGTACGAGCCCTCGGCGCCGGCCACGGCGAGCGGGTCGATGAGCTCCTGCGCTGACCAGGAGTGGAAGACGTGCTGGCGATCGGCGTCCTTGACGACGGCACGGGCTTCTGCGGCGTTCTCTGCGTCGATGGGATACATGGCGTGCGGGTCCTTACCTGTCGCATGACGGAACCTGTCTTCCATTCTACGGAAATATGGGACCGGGTGGTTCGGCCGTCCCGAGCGGGTACGGTGCCCGAGGTCACGGCACGACCGGCTGCCGCGGACGTCGACACGAGGAGGTGACGGGTGAGCGCAGAGGAATCCCTGGCCCGGCGTTTCGAGGAGCACCGCCCCCACCTGCGGGCCGTGGCCTACCGGATGCTGGGGTCGCTCAGCGAGTGCGAGGACGCCGTACAGGAGGCCTGGCTCAGGTTGAGCCGCTCCGACACCGGCGCCGTCGACAACCTCGGCGGCTGGCTGACCACCGTCGTCGGCCGCATCTGCCTGGACATGCTGCGCTCGCGCACGACCCGGCGCGAGGAGCCCCTGTACGGCGAGGACGGCCGGGTCCGCCTGCCCGACCCGGTCGTCACCGGCCCGGCCGGCATCGACCCCGAGAACGAGGTCCTCGTCGCCGATTCGGTCGGCCTCGCCCTGCTGGTCGTCCTGGAGACCCTTTCGCCCGCGGAGCGGCTGGCGTTCGTCCTGCACGACCTGTTCGCCGTGCCGTTCGACGAGATCGCCCCGGTCCTCGGGCGTACGGCCGCCGGTACGCGGCAGCTGGCCAGCCGGGCCCGCCGCCGCGTCCAGGGGGCCGCGCCCGAGCAGGACGCCGACCTGGAGCGCACCCGGGAGATCGTCGACGCCTTCCTCGCCGCCGCCCGCGGCGGCGACCTCGGCGCGCTGCTCGACCTCCTCGACCCGGAGATCGTGGCCCGCTCCGACGGGGGCGCGCTCCGCCCGGGCCCGGTCCGCCGGGGCGCCCGGGACGTGGCCTCGCAGGCGATCGTGTTCGCCCGGTTCGCGCAGGCCGCGCAGCCGGTCCTGGTCAACGGGTTCCCCGGGGTGCTCTCCCGGTCGTCGGACGGCAGCGTGCTGTCCCTCATGGCGTTCACCGTCCGCGGGGGCCGGATCACGGCGCTGGACGTCCTCACCGACCCGGAGCGCCTGCCCGCCCTCACCGCCGGCATCCTGCCGGGCTGACCGCGCCCGCCGGTCGCCGGTCGCCCGCCCGCCGCCCCCGGTCGCCCGGCGGTCCGGTGGCCGGTCCGGCGCGGCGCGCGGCGGCGTACGGTCAGGCGGGGCGGCGTACGGTCAGGCGGACTGCCGGGCGGCGAGGGTGTTGAGCAGGGCGGCGCCGCGCTCGGCGTCGTCGACGGTGACGGCGAACTCCGGGCCCGTGCGGGGCCGTACGACCAGGCATGCGCCGGACCGGAGCATCACCGTCGTGCCGAGGCCGCCGATCCGGTACCCCCAGCCGCCGACCTGGGCGGGCGTCCGCGTCTCGGCGCGGGCCGAGACGATGTCCTCGGCCCGCCACCGCCGCACGGGCCGGCCGAGCGGGCCGAAGGCCACCTCCAGGCCCCGCTCCGTCACCCGCGCCTGGACCGAGGAGCACCCCGACGCCGCGAGGGCGACGACCGCGAAGGGCGCGATCAGCGCCCACGGCGGGGCGGTGGTCAGCCCGGCCGCCGCGACGAGGACCGCCGCGCCGGTGAGGAGCCCGGCGACGGCGCCGGTCAGGCGGAGCCAGGGGTTCACGGTGCGCGAGAGCCAGACGAAGCGCTCCCCCTCGGGTACCTCCAGCAGCGGACCCGCGTCCGCCCCGCGCACGGGGTCGGGCGTCGCGCCGTGCCGCCCGGCCAGCCACCCGAGCGCCCCGGCCCCGACCGCGACGGCGGCCGTGACCAGCATCCCCGTGTCCACCGAGCCGGCGTCCCGCCAGTCGGCCCGGTCCAGATTGGCGCGGACGATCGACACCTGGGCGCCCAGCAGGAACACCCCGCTCACCGCGAGGGCCGCCGCGGTCCAGGACCGCCCGGGCGCCCCCGCGCGCCGGGCCGCCGCGACGTGGCCGAGCAGTAACAGCACCCAGACGAGCGCCGGGCCCAGCGACGCCGCCCACAGGGGCATCGAGCCGTCGGGTGCGCCGCCGCTCCAGTGGGTGGCGAGGCGGTCGGGCAGTCGGCTGCCCACGGCGGGCGGGAGCGCGGCGAGCGCCACGGCGACCGCCGCGCCCCAGACCCCGGCACCCCGGCCGTTGCCCCGGCCGGCAGCGCCGCCTCGCCGGCCGCCGCCCTCGCCCGGTCCCCCCGGCTGCCCGGCGTGCCCGGCGTGCCCCGCACGGTCCGTCATGAAAGCCCCCTGATCATCTCGATGAGTTCGCTCCTGCCGTAGCCCAGGCGGGCCGCGTCCTCGACCAGCCGGCGGGCCTTGCCCAGCAGTTCCGACCGCCCGTCCGCGCCCTGGGCGACGGTCACGCCGCGGCCGCGCCGGAACTCCAGCACCCCCTCGTCCCGCAGGGCGCGCAGGCCGCGCAGCACGGTGTTGGCGTTCACGCCCAGCGCCAGCGAGAGGTCGCGGGCGGGCGGCAGCCGCTCGCCCGGTTCGCAATCCCCTTCGGCGATGGCGCGCCGGACGGCCCCCGCCACCTGTTCGTGCAGGGGGCGGCTGTCCGTGGTGTCCAGTCTCAGCAGCATGGTGCCAATGAAGCTAGCACCATCCTGCTCATGGGAGGGGGGTGAGCCGGGTATGGTCGGATGTCAGGTACGGATCAACACGCGTGCGGTGGTGGTGGACGACCCGGGATCGCGTCGGGTCGGGAACCGACAGCCCGTCACCGGCGTCTGCGGAACGGGCGGTTCCGAGCGGGGCGCCGAACCCGGTGGGAGCACCCCGGGCAGAGGCGTGTTCTATGTTGCACAGGCAAAACACGGGGGAGGCGACGGGCGGCGGATGGCACGCGATTACGACAGTCAGCTGCTGGAGTCGGTGGCGGTACGCCGCCGCAGGATGCGGGACGCGCTGCTGTTCGGCGCGCAGCGGGCGCGCCGCACGGCCGACGAGCGGCTCGGGAAGATGTTCGCGGGGATCGCCATCGCGGCCGTGCTGTGCGCCGGTTGCGTCGGATGGTCCTTCATCCAGGCCACCCTGGCCAAGCAGAAGGCCGAGCAGCAGAAGCAGCAGCAACAGCAACAGGGCCTGTTCCCGCAGCAGATGCCGCCGACGAAGGCGCCGGGCCCCGCCAAGTCCGCTGACCCCGCGAAGACGTCCGCCCCGGCCAAGCCGTCGGGCGCGACCAAGGCCCCGGGTCATCCGACGCCGTCCCAGTCCGGGAAGCCGGCCAAGTCTCCCGCGCAGTCCCCGCCCGTGACGAAGTCGCCCAAGCCGACCCAGCCGTAGAAGCATGACCCGAAAGGTCGGAACGCCGCGATGATAGGTTCCAGCAAGTGGTGAGCACAGCAACGACTTCCCGGGCGCAACTGAGCCGGGTGACCCTGGTCGGCGAGCGCCGCCGCGCCGACGTGGTCCTCCCGGCCGACACTCCGATCGGCCAACTGCTCCCCGACGTACTGCTGCTGCTCGACGACCGCGCCGCCGCCCGTCCCCTGACGCGTCAGCTGATGACGTCGGACGGTTCCGCGCTGCCGCACGACAGCACGCTCGCGTCGGCCGGCATAGCCGACGGCGCCGTCCTGCGGCTCGTCCGGACCCACTCGGCGCCGCCCGCGCCCGTCGTCCACGACGTCACCGACCTCGTGGCCGACGACCTCGACCTGCGGGCCTGGCGCTGGCGCCCCGCCGCACGCAGGGCCAGCGCCGGCGTCGCGACCGTCGCCCTCGCCGTGACCGCCGCGCTGCTCGCGCGCCGCGAGTTCGGCCTCGACACCCTGGCCGGGTCCCTGCTCGCCGTCACGCTCGTACTGCTCGCGGCCGGGGCGCTCGTCTCCCGGATCGGACAGGGCAACCGGGGCCTGGCCACCGTGTTGCTGCTGGCCGCCGGCGCACTGTCCGTGCTCGCCGCGTGGACCGCCGCCGACGCCTACCACTGGGCCGGCGTCGTCCGGTTCGCCGCCGTCGCGGGCTCGCTGACACTGACGCTGGTCCTTCTCGGGTACTTCTCCCCGCTCGGCCGCGGCGGGCTCATCGGCGCCATGGCCGTCGCCGGCGTCACCGTCCTGTGGGGCGTCGTGGCCGCCGTCCAGGACGATCCGGCACGGCTCGGCGCCGTCATGGCCCTGCTCTCCGTGCTGCTGCTCGGGGTGCTGCCGCGGCTCGCGCTGATGGCCTCCGGGCTCACCTCGCTCGACGACCGCCGCTCCGGCGGAGCCTCGGTCAGCCGCCACGAGGTCGGCAACGCCCTCGCCGCCACCCACCGCGGCCTCGCCCTCGCGTCCATCGCCACCGCCGCCTCGGCCGCCGCCGGCGGCTGGCTGCTCACCCTGGCCGCGAAGCCGAGCGCCTGGACCGTGGCGCTGGCCGCGCTCGTCGCCGTGGTGCTGCTGTCGCGGGCCCGGGCCTTCCCGCTGGTCGCCGAGGTCGTCGCGCTGCTCGCCGCCGCGGGCGTCCTCCTCGTACGCCTCGTCGTGCTGTGGATCCAGCACGGCGGCGGCACCGGGGCGCTGGCCCTGCTGTGCGTGGCCGCGCTGCTACCGACGGTCGCCCTGGCGGTGCAGCCGCCGGAGCACGTGCAGGTGCGGCTGCGACGCATGGCGGACCTCGTCGAGTCCGTCGGCATGGTGGGGCTCTTCCCGCTGGCCGTGGGGGTGTTCGGCGTGTACGGGCAACTGCTCGACAGGTTCTGAGTCACGGCGCAGGCCGCGCCCCGCGAAGGGCGGGCCGCAGGTCGGAAGAACGCCCCCAGCGGGGCGGCAGGTCGCAAGGACGCGCTCCGAGCGGGGCGGCAGGTCGAAGGACGCGCTCCGGGCGGGGCGGCAGGTCGGAAAAGAGGGGCAGGGCAGACATGCCGAACGGAGACAACTGGCAGGGCGACGTCCTGCGCGACCTGAGGGCGGCATCCGCCACCCCGGAGACCCGGAACGAGACCCACGGGCCCCGACAACCCGGCCCGCAGGCCCCCGCCCCAGGCCACCCGCAGCCCGCCCAGGGCGCAGCCCCCGGCTACGGCCACCCGCAGGGCCCGGGTCAGGGCGAAGCCGCCGGCTACGGCTATCCGCAGCCCGGCGCAGCCGCGGCCGGCACCCCCGGCCCGCAGCAGGGGCAGGGTCACCCCGTGCAGCAGCCCGCCCCCGGCGCCGCGCCGCAGGGCCACCAGCAGCCGGCCGCGGCACAGGCTCCCGGCCACGGTTACCCGCAGGGCCCGGGCCGGGGCGAAGCCCCCGGCTACGGCTACCCGCAGACGCCGGGCCCGGCGGAAGCCGCCGGCTACGGCTACCCCCAGGCTGCCCAGGCCCAGGCCCAGTCCCCGGGCTACGGCTACCCCCGGTCGGGCGCCGCTCAGGGCGGCGTTGCCCAGGCCCGGCCCACGGTCCAGGAGGCAGCTCAGCCGTACGCCCAGCACCCGCCCGCAGCCCAGGTCGGCGAGGCACACGCCCAGGCCTTGGCCCAGGCGCACGCCCAGGCCCAGGCACAGGCACAGGCACAGGCCTACGCCCACACCCCCGCCCCCGCCCAGGCCCACACGCAGCCCGAGGCCCAGGCCCACCCCGCCCAGGCAGCCGCCCCCGCCGCGGCCGCCCGCCAGGGGTCCGCGGTCCGGGCGCCCGAGTCGCTGCCCGTCATCGACAAGAGCCTGGTCGCCGCCTACAAGGGGGCCCGGCGGGGCGAGCCGTTCCTGACGCGGGCCGCCCGGACCCTCTGGCGAACCGTTTCCTCATCCGCCTCCCGCGAGGTCGCCGACGCCACCCGCACCGCCGAGCTGCTCCAGCAGCCCGTGACGACCGGCCGCCAGATCGCCGTCACGTCCATCCGCGGCGGCGCCGGCAAGTCCACCGTCGCCGCCCTCCTCGGCACCACGTACGCCCACTACCGCCAGGACCCCGTCCTCTTCGTCGAGGCCGACCCCGCCCTCGGCTCGCTCCCCATCCGGCTCGGCGCCGACACCCTCCGCTGGACCACCGGCGAGGTCGCCGACATCGTCGAACCGCAGATGTCCCTCCTCGACGTCACCGGCTACCTCGTCCAGCTCCGCGACAACGCCTGGCTGCTGCCCGGCAGCCAGGGCCGGATCGGCGCCATGCTGGACCTGCGCTCCTACGAGCGGGCCATGGTCGCCCTGCGCCGCTACTTCGGCGTGACCGTCGTCGACTGCGAGACCCTCCCCGCCGAGGTGGCCCGCGTCGCGCTGTCCGCCTCCCAGGCCCGCGTCCTGGCCACCCCCGCCGCCCTCGACGGCATCGCCAGCACCCACGCCGTCCTCCAGTGGATGCAGGGCCTGCCCCCGCACCTGATCGCCGGCACCGTCGTCGTCATCACCGAGCAGTCCCCGCACTCGGGCATCGACCTCGACGAAGCCGCCCGCACGCTCGCCGCCACCGGAGCGAGCGTCCACGTCCTGCCGTACGACCGCCACCTGGCGAGCGGCGGCGTCATCCGCACCGAACTGCTCGCCGAGTCCACCCGGACGATCGCCACCCGGCTCGCCGCGGACGTCTTCCAGCTCTCCCAGAAGCGCCACTGACGATGAGTACCCGACTGATCCACCGCCCGGCCCGGACCATCAAGCCCCCGGCCGCCACCGAGGCCCGGACCATCGAGGCCCCTCCCAACCTCCCCGAGGGCAAGGCCGGCAACATCGCCATGTCGCTGCTGCCCGTGGCCGGCGTCATGTCCTCGGTCGTGATGATGACCGTCGTCCGCAACAGCCAGTTCGCCGCCCTCGGCGCCCTGATCCTGTGCGTCACGGTCGCCGGCTCCCTCGTCATGGTGTTCTCCCAGCGCGGCAAGGCCCAGCGCACCCGCCGCACCCAGCGCGAGGCGTACCTCGCCTACCTGGAGGACCTGCGCGAGGAGCTCGCCGGCGAGGAGCGGGAGCGGCGCGAGCGCGCCGACGTCCTCAACCCGCCGCCGCAGGCCCTGTACGACATCGTGCGCGACCCGGCCCGGCTGTGGGAGCGGCGCCGGGCCGACGGCGACTTCCTGCTGGTGCGCGCCGGCACCGGCGAGATGCCCGTACGCGACCTGAAGATCGGCCAGCAGGGCTCCTCCGTCCTGACCCCGCCGGACCAGTTCATGCTCAACGAGGCCTCGGCGCTGACCGCCCGCTTCCGCACCGGCACCGAGCTGCCGCTGACCGTCCCCCTCGACCGGGTCGGCAACATCAGCGTCGTCGGCCCCCGCGAGGACTGCCTGCGCATCGCCCGCGCCCTGCTCGTACAGGCCGCCGCCCTGCACGCCCCCGACGACGTCGCCGTCGCCCTCGCCGTGCCCGGCGACCGGATCGGCGACTGGGAGTGGGCCAAGTGGATGCCGCACCTGCTCGACTCCGGGCAGCTCGACGGGCCCGTCGCCGCCCGCCGCATCGCGGCCTCCACCGCCCAGCTCGCCCGCCTGCTCGGCCCCGAGCTGAACCGCCGCGCCTCGTACGCGGCCGAGGTGCGCCGCGGCCTGGCCGGCCAGGACGCGCTGACCATGAACTCCCGGCTGCTCGTCGTCGCCGACGGGCACGGCGAGGACGCGGTGGAACTGCCCCTGCCCGACGAGGCGGTGGGCCTGCGCGACATGGGCGTCACCGTCCTGCACCTGCTCGAACAGCGGATCCAGGAGCCCGGCCACGTCGGCGTCCGCATCACCGTCGAGGGCGCCGACGTCCTCATCGAGGACCTGCGCCAGGCCGAGCCGGTCAGCGCCCACGGCACCGTCGACGAGGTCGGCATCCCGTTCGCCGAGGGCCTCGCCCGGATGCTCGCCCCGCTGCGGCTGTCCGCCGAGTCCCTCGCCGACGCCCCGCTGTCCGGGCCCGTCGACTTCGCCGACCTCCTCGGCATCGACGACGTCGCCCACCTCGACCTGCCCGGTCTGTGGGCGCCGCGTGGCGAGCGCGCCTTCCTGCGCGTACCGATCGGCATCAGCGACTCCCGCGAGCCCGTCCTCCTCGACCTGAAGGAGTCCTCCGAGCTCGGCATGGGCCCGCACGGCCTGTGCGTCGGCGCGACCGGCTCCGGCAAGTCCGAGTTGCTGCGCACCCTCGTCCTCGCGCTGGTGGCCACCCACCCGCCGGAGGACCTCGCCCTGGTCCTCGTCGACTACAAGGGCGGTGCGACGTTCGCGCCGTTCGCGGACCTGCCGCACGTCGCCGGCGTCATCACCAACCTGGAGAACCAGGCCGGCCTCGTCGAACGCGTCCACGCCTCCCTCGCCGGCGAGGTCAAGCGCCGCCAGCAGGTCCTCAAGGACGCCGGCAACGTCGCCGACATCGGCGACTACGCGGCCCTGCGCGCCGACCGCCGGCCCGACCTGGAGCCGCTGCCGCACCTGTTCGTCGTCATCGACGAGTTCGGCGAGCTCCTCACCGCCAAGCCCGACTTCATCGACCTGTTCCTGTCGATCGGCCGCATCGGCCGCTCCATCGGCGTGCACCTGCTGCTGTCCAGCCAGCGCATCGAGGGCGGCAAGCTCAAGGGCCTGGACACCTACCTGTCCTACCGGCTGGGCCTGCGGACCTTCTCCGCCGACGAGTCCCGCACCGTCCTCGACACCACGGACGCCTTCCACCTGCCGCCGCTGCCCGGCTTCGGCTACCTCAAGGTCGACACCAGCCACTACGAGCGCTTCAAGGCGAGCTACGTCTCCGGCGCCTACCGGGGCCCCGTCCGCCGCGAGGACGACGAGGACACCGGACCGCTGGCCCTGGAGTACGAGGCCTTCAACACCCTCGCCGAACCCGACGGCCAGGGCGCCCCGGAGACCAGCGGCCGGCGCCGCGAGAGCGGCCCCACCGAACTGGGCGTCATCGTCGGCCAGCTGGAGCGCGCCGCCGCCCCCGTCCGCCGCATCTGGCTGCCGCCGCTGCCCGCCGCGCTGCCCCTCGACGCCGTCGCCGGCCCCCTCGACGTCGGCCCGCGCGGCATGCAGCTCGCCAAGCGGCGCGACCGGCTCGTGGTGCCGCTCGGCCTGATCGACGACCCGACCAAGCAGTGGCAGGGCGAGTGGTACCTGGACCTCACCGTCGCGGGCGGCCACGCCGCCGTCATCGGCGGCCCCCAGTCCGGCAAAACCACCCTGCTGCGCACCCTCGTCCTGTCCCTCGCCCTCACCCACACCCCGCAGGAGGTCGGCGTCTACGGCCTCGACCTGGTCGGCGGCGGCCTCCAGGCCCTGGCCGGGCTGCCGCACGTCGGCGGGATCGCCGGCCGCGCCGACCGCGAGCGCGCCGCCCGCACCGTCGAAGAGGTCCGCAACATGCTCGCGGTCCGCGAGGACGTCTTCCGCGACCACACCATCGACTCCGTCGAGCAGCTGCGCACCCTGCACGCGGCCGGCCGGCTGCCCGAACTGGCCTCCGCCGAGATCGTCCTCGTCATCGACGGCTTCGGCGCCCTGCGCGACGACTTCGAGGAACTCGACGACGCCATCGTCGACATCCTCAAGCGCGGCGGCGGCTACGGCATCCACGTCGTCGCGGGCATGCTCCGCTGGAACGACGTCCGCATCGCAACCCAGTCCAACTTCGGCACCCGCGTGGAACTGCGGCTCAACGACCCGAGCGAGTCCAGCATCGAGCGCAAGCTCGCCGAGACCCTCGCCCCCGACGAGCCCGGCCGGGTGCTGACCGACGGCAAACTGTTCGCGCAGGTCGCCCTGCCCCGCACCGACGGGCAGGCCGACGCCGCAGAGCTGGGCGCCGTACTGGAGCGCACGGCCCGTACGGTGCGCGCCACCTGGGTCGGCGACACCGCCCAGCCGGTCCGGGTGCTGCCGCACCTGCTGGAACCGCAGGTGCTGCCGGGGCCGGCGGCCGAGCCGAGGCGGGTGCCGATCGGGCTGGACCAGACGGCACTGGCCCCCGTCCTCCTGGACCTGTTCCACCACGACCAGCACCTGCTGGTCATGGGCGACAGCGAATGCGGCAAGACGAACCTGCTGAAGACGATCGCCGGCGGCCTGATCGAGCGGTACGGCGAGGAGGAACTCGTCTTCGCGATCATGGACCCGCGACGCAGCCTGCGCGGCGTCGTGCCGGAGGAGTTCAACGGCGGCTACGCGTACAACGCCAAGATGTGCGCCGGGCTGGCCGCGGGCATCGCCGGCGAGCTGGAGCGGCGCCTGCCCGACGACAGCGCCCCGCTGGAGGACCTGGAGCCGGGCAGCTGGGGCGGCGGCCCGCGCATCGTGGTCCTCGTCGACGACTACGACGTGCTCACCACGGCCGGGCAGTCGCCGCTCGCCCCGTTCGTCCCGTACATCCCGTCGGCGGTCGACATCGGCCTGCACTTCGTCCTCACCCGGCGCGTCGCCGGCGCCTCCCGCGGCCTGTACGAGCCGCTGGTGCAGGGCCTGCGCGAGTCGGGGGCCTCGGCGCTGGTGATGGCCGGTGACCGCGGCGAGGGACAGCTCTTCCCCGGCGTGTACGCGTCCTTCCAGCCGGCGGGGCGCGGTGTGCTCGTCCGCCGGGGCCAGCCGAACCGCCTGATCCAGACGGTGTGCACGCCCGACTGACCCGGGACGCGACGACGCGGCGACGCCACGAGGCCACGACGCAACGACGCAACGACGCAACGAACTGCGAAGGAAGGACCGTAGGCACCCCATGACGAAGGACGTCATAGCCCTCACCCCGCGGATGCCGGACCCGTGGGCCGTGCTCGCGGGCCTGCTCTCCGGAGGCCCCGACAAGCTGGTGGACACCACGGGCGAGGGGGCCGTCGTCCAGCTCTGCGACGCGCAGGGCCGGCCGCTGGTCTCCGTCGAGGCCCCGCTGCTGGTGCAGGTCGAGGGCGAGGCGGAGCGGCTGCTCGGGGCGACCGCGCCGCCGGTCCCGTTCTGGTGGACCGAGGCCCGCGCCACCACCGGCGTCCCCGAGGCCGAGCGGCTCGCGGGGACCTTCGCGGCGCGCCTGGCCTCGCTGTCGGGCGGGACCGCCTGGCCGCCGGAGGCCGCGCGCTCGCTGGCCGTGGTGGCCGGTGAGGGGGTCGGTGTGGCGCCGGCGCCGGCCGCGGCGCAGCCCGCCGTCGACGTGCTGACCGGCAATGTCGCCGTGGCCATCATGGACCGGCCGGTCGTCGCGATGACGGCCTGGCTCGCCGACGCGTTCCGGGCCTGCGCGGCCGCCGAGCGCGGACTGCAGATCGTCACCCCGCCCGGGACGACGCTGTCGCCGGCGGTGATGTCGGTGATGCCGGGCTGGCCCTCGCGGTGGGTGGTGCAGGACCCGCAGGACGGCTACTACGACGGCCTCAGCGGGGCGGTGCTGCGCTGGCAGGAGGGCATGTTCGCCACCGTGGTCCCCGGGGACGCCACCGAGGACGATCCGCGCACGCCGGTGGCGGCCTCGTACCAGCAGGTCGCGGCGACGGGGGAGCGGCAGCTCGCGGTCACCTACCGGACGATCCACCCGGCCGACGACCGCCTGGTCCTCGGCGGATCGGTGGAGACGGTGTGGCGCGAGCTGACCGGCGCGCCCCCGGCGGGCTGGGGCACGGCCGAGCCGGCCAACCTGCCCTGGTCGCCGGGCCGGTTGACGGACCTGGCGTACTCGCGGGCCCCCGAGCCGACCTGGTTCGTGGTGGTCGGCGGCCCGGAGCGGCCCGGCCTCGCCACCATCAAGATCACCCGCACGAAGGCGGGCGTCGAGGAGGAGGTGACCCTGGCCTTCGGCTACGGCGCGGACGAGGAGGTGCCGCTGGAGGGCCTCCGGCGCACGGCCGAGGCCCTCGTCACCCGCCACCGGCTCCAGTCGATGCTCGTACAACTCCGCAAAGCCCGCCGCGACCTGCTCGTACCGCCGCGCTTCGAAGGCCCGGGCGTCCCCCTGGCCTTCGTGCTGGGGGCGGAGGAGGTCCGGGCGGTGCCGGACGACCGCGCGCAGCGCACGCCGCTGCCGCAACCCCCGGTCAGACTGGGGCCGAAGGCCCGTCCGGCCTTCTACTACCCGATGCCGGGGGACCCGTCGGACCTGTCCGGCTGGGCCGACTTCGAGCGGTTGATGCACCACCTGAAGGGCTCGTGAAGCGGCGGGCTGCTTTGTCATACGTCAGTCACAACTGCCCTGGCAGGAGTTGCAGATGCGACGCCGACTGATAGAAGTAGGCATACTTTCAGAAGAACTGATGGCCTGAATTATGTGAGTGCGCGGGGGAGCGTGAGCGATGAAGTTCGACATGGGGGCCACGGCCCTGACGACCCTGATGTCGGGGTCGAAGGGTTCGAGCACGGACCTGGGGACGTTGGTCCGGCTGCTGGTGCAGGCGGCGCAGCCGTTGGAGGGGAAGTTCAACGGTCAGGGCAAGGTGGCGTTCGACTCGTTCAAGGGGCGGGCGGACGGTATCGCGAAGGAGCTGAACGCGTCGCTGGCGGCGATCCTGGGCGGTCAGGCGGGGATGGAGAAGGCCTTCTCCTCGGGTGACCAGGAACAGGGCGAGAACGCGAGGACGCAGATGGCGTCGGCGAACTTTGACGCGGCGCGCTTCCGCGGCCGCTGACGGGGGCCGCGAGAGCGGCTGTTGCAGGGTTTTCGATCTCAACGGGGAGTGTGGTTGTGGTGGCTTCTGGTCAGGACCGTCGTTCGTACGATTCCGGTGCGTCCACGGAGGCGCAGGGCAACATCAAGGTGGTGATCGGCCAGCTGGAGTCGGTGATCGCGGCGCGGGACGCGCAGGTGGCCAAGGTGATGTCGGACTTCGAGGCGGAGGGCGTGTCGGCGGAGTACCACGCCAAGGAGCAGCGCTGGAAGAGGGTTTCGGAGGAAGTGAAGAGCATCATCCGGCTGCTGAACTCGACGCTGGAGAAGAACGACGCGACGGCGCGCCAGACGCAGACGCGCGCGAAGGCGGCGGTCGACAACATCGGCTGAGCAGGCGGTACACGGCGACGGCGACACGGGGGACGGGGACGCACGGATGACGACGTGGGACATCAAGCCGCAAGGCGTGCAGGGCCAGTTGAAGACGGTCGGCGGACATGCCGGTGACCTGGAGAAGGCCCTGAACACACTGGTCACCGCCATGTCGAAGGCGGGCGCGGCCGCAGGCACGGCCGTACCCGGCTCGGGGGCCAAGACCATGTCCAAGACCCCGGTGCAGGGCCCGGTGGCACCGGGCCAGGCACCCCTGTCGCAGAACACGATGGGCCCGGTGGCGGCCGCCCTCGGCGAATACCTCAAGGGGCGGGAGAAGGAACTCAAGTCGATGGCCGAGCGCATCGAGGCGTGCATCCTCGGCGCGGTGAAGGCGACGAACGAGTACCTCGAAGGCGACCTGGAGGCGGCGAAGCAGGCGCAGGACGCGGCCAAGTCCGTCAACCTGGAGGTCCTCCGCCAGAAGCCGGGCGGTGGTCAGTGACGTCGAACGCACCCGTCGATCCGGCGGAGGTGCCGGTCTTCACGGGTGATCTGGTGGAGCTGGACGCGCAGGTCAAGGCGATCTCGTCGGGTGGGGCGGCGGTGTCGACGAAGGCAGGGGACGTCCATTCCAGTTTCGGTGGCCTTCAGGCGTTCTACCAGGCGCCGGAGGCGGATCAGCTGTTCGCGACGACGAAGCCGGTCTCGGACCTGGGGCTGAAGCTGAGTGGCGACATGTGCACGATCGCTGGTGCGCTGGGTACGTACGCGCGCGATGTCGCTCCGTTGAAGAAGAAGCTGGAGGACCTGAAGCGCGAGGCGGAAACGTTTCGTTCGAAGGTGGCGGACGACAAGAAGTGGCGCGAGGACGGCGACCTGATCGACGAGAACCTTGATCGTCGTAACGAGATCGCCGAGGTGTGGGCCCAGTTCCAGGAGGTGGAGCGGACCGCGTACGGGAAGATCGTCGCGCTGGTGGGCGGGAAGCCGTTGAAGGTGAACGACGGTTCCAACGCCAAGGACATGTACGGCTACGACGGGGAGGCGCTGAAGCAGGCGAAGTCCCTGCCGTGGGGTGATGCGGTGGAGGAGTCGGTGCCGGCGTGGCAGGTGTGGGAGCACGCCTGGGACTTCGGCAAGGGTTTCGTCGTCGACGGTGTGTGGGGGACGATCAAGGGTTTGGGCGGGCTGGTGGGCCTGCAGGGGTGGGACACGTTCAAGCAGTCGTGGACGGGTCTGGCCAAGCTCGCGACGGGTCTGGCGATCTCCTCGATGCCCGGTGTCGGGCCGCTGTTCCTGGCGGCGCCGTCGGACAAGTTGCCGTCCTGGTTGCGGGATTCGCGTACGGCGATGAAGGAGACGGGTAAGGCGCTGCTGGCGTGGGACCAGTGGGGTTCGAACCCGTCGCGCGCTGCCGGTGCGGTCACCTTCAACGTGCTGACGACGGTGTTCACGGGCGGTAGTGGCGGTGCGGTGTCCGG
>NZ_JBVHVT010000101.1:0-28135 GCF_055564695.1 Streptomyces sp. NPDC029014 | reverse complement strand
TGCCCACCCTCACCCCCCCCCCCCCCCCCCACCCCCCCCCCCCCGCCCACCCCCCCCCCCCCCCCCCCCCCCCCCCCCCCCCCCCCCCCCCCCCCCCCCCCCCCCCCCCCCCCCCCCCCCCCCCCCCCGTTCCGCAGGACCACGGGAGGACTAGGCGTCCTGACCCTGCTCCGTCTTCTTGCGCCAGCGGATGCCGGCCTCCAGGAACCCGTCGATCTCGCCGTCCAGCACGGACTGCGGGTTGCCGACCTCGAACTCCGTCCGCAGGTCCTTGACCATCTGGTACGGGTGCAGGACGTACGAGCGCATCTGGTTGCCCCAGGAGCTGCCGCCGTCACCCTTGAGGGCGTCCATCTTGGCGCGCTCCTCCTGGCGCTGGCGCTCCAGCAGCTTGGCCTGGAGGACGTTCATCGCGCTCGCCTTGTTCTGGATCTGCGAGCGCTCGTTCTGGCAGGACACCACGATGCCGGTCGGAAGGTGCGTGATGCGCACCGCCGAGTCGGTCGTGTTGACGCCCTGGCCGCCGGGACCGGAAGCGCGGTAGACGTCGATGCGGAGCTCCGACTCGTCGATCTCGACGTGGTCGGACTGCTCGACGACCGGCAGCACCTCGACGCCGGCGAAGGAGGTCTGGCGGCGGCCCTGGTTGTCGAAGGGCGAGATGCGCACCAGGCGGTGCGTGCCCTGCTCGACCGAGAGGGTGCCGTACGCGTACGGGGCCTTGACGACGAAGGTGGTCGACTTGATGCCGGCCTCCTCCGCGTACGAGGTCTCGTAGATCTCCGTGGAGTAGCCGTGGCGCTCGGCCCAGCGCAGGTACATGCGCTGCAGCCGCTCGGCGAAGTCGGAGGCGTCCACGCCGCCGGCCTCGGCCCGGATGTTGACCAGGGCCTCGCGCTCGTCGTACTCGCCGGACAGGAGGGTGCGCACCTCCATCTCCTCCAGCGCCTTGCGGACCACTGTGAGCTCGGTCTCCGCCTCGGCGCGGGTGTCCGGGTCGTCCATCTCCTCGGCCAGCTCGAAGAGGACGGCGAGGTCGTCGATGCGGCCCCGGAGCGTCTCGGCCTTGCGGACCTCGGCCTGGAGGTGGGAGAGCCGGCTCGTGATCTTCTGGGCAGCATCCGGGTCGTCCCACAGGGACGGGGCCGCTGCCTGCTCCTCGAGCACGGCGATGTCTGCCCTCAGCTTGTCGAGGTCCAGGACGGCCTCGATCGACCCCATGGTCGAGGAGAGGGACTTCAGCTCTTCGGAAACATCGACGACTGCCACGGGTCCAGCGTAGCCGGTCCGCGGGCAGCCCTGTCCGTGCAGTCCGGTTCACCCGTTCTGATGATGGGCGATACGGGCGTACGCTCACGGTATGACTCTCCTCCTCGTCAAGCGCCGCCATGTGGACCACATGCGTGTCACGACGACGAGCTGTCAGCCGCCGGACCGTACCCAAGCCTGATCAACCCCGATCCGACTTCGGTCCTGTACGCGGCTCACGCGGCCCCGGCGCCACCCCTGCCGGAGGCCCTCCCCCTCCGCTGCCCCGACACCTTTGGGGAACAGGACCCCGTGACATCCGAAATGGAGCCGTCATGCCGTCCGCGCACTCCCTCCCCGTCATCGATCTCTCCCAGGCCGACGACCCGGCCCAGCGGGCCGACTTCCTGAAGGCACTGCACGCCGCAGCCCGGGACACCGGCTTCCTGCACCTCACCGGGCACGGCATCACCGAAGCGGAGAGCGCTCGAATACTCGACGTGACCAGGGCTTTCTTCGCCCTCCCGGAGGCCGACAGGCTCACCGTCAGCAACCTGAACTCGCCGCACTTCCGCGGCTACACCCGGATCGGCCACGAGCTGACCGGCGGAACCTCCGACTGGCGGGACCAGCTGGACGTCGGCGCGGAACGCCCCGCACCGGCCCTGGAACCGGGCGACCCGGCGTACCTGTGGCTGGAGGGCCCCAACCAGTGGCCGGCCGCCCTGCCGGAACTGCGCACCGTGGTCCTGGACTGGCAGTCCCGACTGACCGCGGTCGCCCACCGGCTGCTGCAGGAACTGCTGACCTCGATCGGCGCCCCGCACGACTTCTTCGACGAGGCCTTCGCCGACCGGCCGCACCTGCACACCAAGCTGATCCGCTACCCCGGGTCCGCTCCGTCCGGCGCCGACCAGGGCGTCGGCGCCCACAAGGACTACGGGTTCCTGACCCTGCTGCTCCAGGACTCCGTGGGCGGCCTGCAGGTGGTCAGGGACGGCGGGTACGTGGACGTGCCGCCGATGCCGGGCGCGTTCGTGGTCAACCTGGGTGAGCTGCTGGAGATCGCCACCGAGGGGTACCTGACCGCCACCGACCACCGGGTGGTCAGCCCGCCGGGGGCGGTGGAGCGGTACTCGGTGCCGTTCTTCTACAACCCGCGGCTGGACGCGGTCGTCGACACGGTGCCGGGCGAGTACCTGCGGCACGCGCCGGGCGTGCTGCACGACGCGTCGAACCCGCTGCACGCGGAGTACGGGCGCAACGAGCTGAAGGGGTGGGTGCGGGCGCACCCCGCCGTGGCGCGGCGCTGGCACCCGGAACTGGTCGCGGCGTAGCCCCCGCCGCCGGCCTGGCCTCCGGCGGCGCTGGCCTCCAGCGGGGGCCGGTGCCCCGCTGCCGCTGCGCGGAGCCGTTCCCCAGTCCCGCCCCTTCCCGAAGCAGGAGCTCCGCCCCGGACCCCTTCGCCTCGAACGCCGGCGGGGCTGGAGGACCGGGCGCTGCGCGCCCGGTGCGCTCAAACGCCGCGCGGGCTGGATCTTCCAGCCCCGCCGGCGTTCGAGGCGCGATGGGCTGGGGGCGGAGCCCACGGTTTCGGGACGCAGCGGCAGCGGCTAGCGCTTCGGGGGGGCCGAGTGCTTCGTCGGGGGGCGGGGCGGCTCGTCGCCGGACGAGGCGAGCCAGCCGCCGACGCCGAGCGCGGCAACCAGCCCCACCGCGGCGGCGGACAGCGCCAGCCGCCGCCGACGGACCGCCCCGGCCCGGTGCCGGGCGACCCCCGGCCGGTGGCCGCCGGCCGGCCGCGGCACCCGCGCGGTGCCCAGCGCACCCCCGGCCAGCTCGTCCGGTGCCGGCACCCGCATCGAGGTGTGGGTGTCCCGGTTGGAGTCGGTCGCGGTGCCCGGCACCAGCGGGACGACCCCGCGGCGCCGGACCGGGTCGGTCTGCCCGGGGGCCTCCCGGACTTCGGGCTGCTCCGGCTCCGCGTCGTCGGGCTCGTCCACGTCCAGCGGCGGCATCCCCGCCAGCATCGGCAGCAGGTCCCGCAGCCGCGCCGACAGCTCGGAGGCGCGCAGCCGGGAGGCGGGGGCCTTGGCCAGGCACTGCACGACCAGCTGCCACAGCTCGTCGGGGATCCCCGGCAGCGGGACCACCGTCTCCGTCACGTGCCGGCGCAGCACCGCGCCCGGATGCCCACCGCCGAACGGCGTGAACCCGGCCAGCAGCTCGTACAGCACGGTGGCCAGGGCGTATATGTCGACGGCGGCCCGCGGGGGCAGGCCTTCCACGATCTCCGGGGCCAGGTAGTCGGGCGTGCCGATGATCCGGGTCGCCGGGGCGGACGTGCGCCCCGTGCCGGTGCCGGCCCCGGTGCCCGCCCCGGCCCGCTTCGGCGAGTCGATCAGCTTGGCCACGCCGAAGTCGGTGAGCAGCGCGGGGTGCGAGCCGCCCGGCCCGAGCGGGCCCTGCATGTCGAGCAGCACGTTCTCGGGCTTGACGTCCCGGTGGACGACGCCGGCCGCGTGGGCCGCGGCGAGCGCGTCCGCGACGTCGGCGACGATCGCGACGGCCGCCTCGGGGGCGAGCCGCCGCTCGCGGTCCAGGCGCGTGCGCAGGTCCGTACCGCGCACCAGGTCCATGACCAGGGCCAGGTCGTTGCCGTCGACGACGAGGTCGCGGACGGAGACGATGTGCGGGTGGTCCAGGCCGAGCAGTGCGCTGCGCTCCTGGACGAAGCGTCCGACGAGCTCCTGGTCGGACGCGAGGTCCTCGCGCAGGAGTTTGACGGCGACGGGCCCGTCCGGCCCTTCGCCGAGCCACACCGTGCCCGCGCTGCCGCGCCCCAGGATCTGGTGCGCGGTGTACCGGCTGCCGATTTTCCGTGCCACGACTGCTCCCTCAGCGGCTGGCGTACGTGCCCAAAGCTACGCGGCCGGAAGGGTGAAGGTCGCCGCGGATCGCGACGACCTTCACTTCTAGGGGCAAAATCAGGTCCCGGATGTCGACAAATCTACGAAGTCGGCGTTGTGCGGGGCCGGTTCAGGGTGCGGCGGGGCCGCCGCCGGAGCCGGTGGCCTCGCCGATCGACGACACCCAGTCGACGATTCCGGAGCCCCAGCTCCACACCTGGTCCCACCAGCCCTTGCCGGTGCCGATCCATTCCTGGAGCGGGGTGAGCTCCCAGATCAGCCAGCCCGCGACGAAGAACACCAGGATCATGACCAGGCAGCCCTTGAGGCAGCCGAGGCCGGGGATCTTGATGGGGTTGGCGCTGCGCCGGCGCGGCTCGCGCGGCTCCCGCGGGGCGCGCGGCTGCGGCGGGGCCTGCGGGGGCTGTTGGCGGGCCGGGGGCGGCGGGGCCTGCGGAGGCTGGTACGCGGGTTGCGGCTGCGGCTGCCGGTACGGCTGGGGCTGCTGCGGCGGGGGCGCCTGCTGCGGCTGCGGGTAGTACGGCTGCTGCGGCGCCTGCCGGTACTGGGGCGGCTGCGGCGGCTGGTGGTGCTGAGGCTGCGGCGGGTACTGCTGCGGCGGGCCCTGGCGGTACTGCGCGGGCTGCTGGGGCTGCCGGGGCTGCTGCTGCGGCGGCGGGGGCGCCTGCCGCTGCGGCCGGCGGCGCAGCGGGTCCTCGTTCGGGTCGAGGTAGTGCATCTGCGTCTGTTCGTTGCGCTCGCGCGCCGCCCGCATCTGCGTCTGCCACGGGTGCGGCTGGTCCGGGCGCTCCACGGGCGGCATGACCGAGGTCGCGGCCGCGTCCGGGATCCCGGGGGCGCCGGTGGCCGGCAGGACGGAGGTGGCGTCGGCGGCGCCGACCGGCGGCAGCACGCTGGTCATGGCGTTCGGGTCGTACGCGCCGGCCGGTCCGACGCTCGGCGCGGCGGTGGGGCGGGCGGGCAGCACCTGCGTGGGGTCGGCGTCGCCGGCGCCGTCGCCCACGGCCTCGGGGACGGGCGCGGGCGAGGGGTCCGGCGCGAGCAGGGCGCCGACGCCGAGCGCGGCCTCGACCTCGCCCGGCGCACTGTGCACGCCGATGCCGGCGGCGACCACGCGCAGGCCGCGGGCCAGGTTCTCGGCGCTGGGGCGCTCGGTCGGCTCCTTGCGCAGGCAGCGCTCGATGACGATCCACAGCGGCTCGGGCAGGGTCGGCGGGCGCTGCGGGTCCTCGTTGAGGTGCCGCTGGAGCACTTCGAGGGCGGTGGAACCGGCGAACGGCGGGCGGCCGGTGACGAGTTCGTAGAGCAGGATGCCGGCGCCGTAGATGTCGACGGCGGAGGTCTGCGGGCGGCCCTCGGCGGACTCGGGGGCCACGTAGGCGGGGGTGCCGACGAACTCGTGGGTGCGGGTCAGGCCCGGGGAGTCGGCGAGGCGGGCGATGCCGAAGTCGGTGAGCATCGGCCGCATCCGGCCGTCGCTCTCGTCGAGGAGCACGTTGGCCGGCTTCAGGTCGCGGTGGACGATGCCGTCGGCGTGGCTGGCGGCGAGCGCGTCCGCGATCTGCGCGGTGAGCAGGGCGGCGGCGACCGGGGTGAAGGGGCCGTTCTCGCGGAGGTACTTGTGCAGGTCCGGGCCGTTGATCAGGTCCATGACCAGGGCGAGGAGGTCGCCCTCGACGACGAGGTCGCGGGTGCGGACGATGTTGGGGTGGGTCAGGCGCAGCAGGACCGAGCGCTCCCGCAGGAAGCGCATGACGATGTCCGGGTCCTGGGCCAGCTCCTCCTTGAGGACCTTGATGGCCACGGTCTCGCCGGGCTGGCCGGCGACGGCCGCCTCCGCACCGGCGGTCTCTCGCTGGCGGGCACGCCAGACGGTGCCCGTGGCGCCGCGCCCGAGCGGCTCCTCGAGCAGGTACTTGCTGCCGACTGGCCGCACGTCTCGCGCTCCCTGTGTCGTCCTGCGGTGGGTCCCGCCGGTGGTTCGTCGTCCGGTTTCGTTTCCGGGTTCGTTTTCCGGCCCACTCTAGGGGGTGTCCTCGTGGAAGACGCGGCGTACCGGAGGTTGGTTGCCGCACACATGTACGAGGAGTGACATGTGCGGGGTATGCCGGGGGCGTTTTTGCTCGGCTTTCCCCACAGGTTCCCTACGGGTTCCCTGCGGGTGCGATCATTCAAGATCATTTCTTGGGGAGAACCGGGCGTGTCGTCCGCGACAGGTGCGAGGATGCACCCGTACGGAACGGCGGGGACGGGAGCCCCGCCGGGTGGGGGTTTTCGGGGCAGCCGTGCGGCTGCCGTCGTTCCCCTGCCGGGCGCACGAACCGCGCACCGCGCAGAAGGGATCGCTGACGGCGATGCAGATCCGGCTGACCGTCCTCGGGTCGCGCAGCGGCCACCAGACCGTGCCCGCCGGGTGTGACGTGCTCGTCACCGCACCTGCCGGGACGGCGCTGGCCTCGGTGGCCTCCGGGCTGGCGGCGACCGTCGGCGGGCCCGACACCGGCGGCACGGTCGTGCTGTACGCCGGCACGCAGCGCCTGGACCCGCAGCGGCAGGTGCTCGGGGAGCCCCCGCTGGTCGACGGGGCGGTGCTGGGGCTGCACGGCCCGGTGGCGGACGCGGCGCCGGACGCCGCCGACGGGGCCCAGCTGCACGTGGTGGCCGGACCCGACGCGGGCGGGGTGCACCTGCTGCACCCCGGCGCGATCCGGATCGGCCGCTCGGCCGACGCGGACGTCCCGCTGGACGACCCGGACGTGTCCCGACTGCACTGCGCGGTGACCGTGACGGCGGACGGGCGGGTGGCCGTCGCCGACCTGGACTCGACGAACGGCACGACGGTGGACGGCGCGCAGGTGCGCGCGAAGCCCGTGCCGCTGGCGCCGGGCGCACTGCTCCGGATCGGTGAATCGGCCCTCCGCCTGGCCGTCTCCTCCCCGCCCGCGCTCCCGGTCGTCCCGGACCGCGAGGGCCACCTCTGCCTCCCGCCCCCGCCCACCGGCACTGCCCCGGCACCCCCCGCATGGCCCGCCCCGCCCGCCTCCGCCCCGGCGGGCCCGGGCTCCGGCGCCTCCGCAGCCCCCGGCGCCGGCGCCGGCGCCCCGTACGCCACCGGCCCCGCAGGGCCCGCCACGACGGGCTCCGGCCGGGCAGGCTCCGGGACCCCGGCTCCGGGGCACCCCGGCACGACGCCGACCGGCCCGTCGGGCCCCGCCGGCACCACCGCCCCGGCGCGGCCCGACGGGGCCCCGTACGCCACGGCCCCCGTGGACCCTGCTCCGACGGGCTCCGCCGCGGCGTGGTCCGGGGCCCGGCCGGAAGGGGACGAACGGGGCGGGTCGGCGGCCGTCGGCCACCACGGCACCGGTTCCGCCACGGGCCGGCCCGTGGCGCACACGCCGACACCCGCGCCCGGATCCGGCGCGGCCCGGCCCGGAGCTGCCGCGTCCGCGGCCGGCCCGGCGGTGGCCGGCGGCGGGTGGCGGGGTGGGTTCGGGGCCTGGGCACGGCGGTGGATGCGGGCCGGGGAGGAGCCCGTGGAGTCGGCACCGGGCGCGCCGGCGGCCACGGCCGCCGTGCCGGACGCCGACGATCCGGCCACCCTGCTGCTGGCGGCCCTCGCGCCGACCCGACGGCTGTGGTCCCGGCCGCGCGGCCGCCTCGACGTCGGCCTCGGGGCCGGCAGCCGGGTCGCGCTGCAGGACGCCGGGGCCCTCGGCATCGCCGGCCCGCGCGCCCGCCTGGCCGGGGTGGCCCGGTCGGTGGTGGCCCAGCTCGCCGCGCTGCACGCACCCGCGCAGCTGGAGATCGTGCTCGTCAGCAGCGACCGGACCCGCCCGGTGGCCCAGCGGCGCGAGGAATGGGGCTGGCTCGGCTGGCTGCCCCACGTACGGCCCGCGCACGGCCAGGACTGCCGGCTGCTCCTCGCGTACGACCGCGACCAGGCCGCGGCCCGCACCGCCGAGCTGGCCCGCCGGCTCGACGAGGGCCCGCTCGGCGTGAACTGGGCGGCCGCGGACCCGGGCGCCGCCCGGGAGGCGGCGGCCGCCCACCAGGGGCCGTACACCCTCCTCGTCGTGGACGGCGACCCCGGCACCGCCGCGCTGCGCGACCTCACCGGCCGCCTCGCCTCGCACGGGCCGGCCGCCGGGATCCACGTCCTGGTGCTGGCCGAGACGCCGGCGGCGACGCCGGCCTCCCCGCTCACCGAAACCTACGAGGCCGCCTGCGCGGTCGTCCCCGCCTTCCGGGACTGCGGCGCCGCCGCCGTGCTCAGCGGCGACGTGGCCACCACCGTACGGACCTTCGCCGTCGCCGGCGGCACGCCCTGCCCGCCCGGCGCCACCGCGACCGCCGACGCCGTCTCCGCGGCCTGGGCGGAGCGGTTCGCCCGGGCGCTGGCCCCGCTGCGTGCCGGGACCGCCGGCGCCGTCCCGCAGCAGTCGGCGGCCGCCGCCCTTCCGGCGACCGCGCGGCTGCTGGACGAGCTGGGCCTGGCCCGGGCCACCCCGGCCTCGCTGATGGCCCGTTGGGCCGAGGCGACCGAGCAGGGCCAGGGCGTCGGCGGGCTCGCCGCGTTCGTCCTCGGCGGCGGCCGCGGCGGTCCCGTCGGGGCCGAGCTCGTCCAGGACGGGCCGCACCTGCTCGTGGAGGGGCCGGCCGGGAGCGGCCGTACCGAACTGCTCCGCTCGATCGCGGCGTCGCTGGCCGCCGGGGCGCGGCCCGACCGGCTGGCGCTGGTCCTGCTCGACGGGGCGGGCGGGGAGCGCGGCGACGGGCTGCTGCCGGCCGCCGACCTGCCGCACGTCTCGGCGCACCTGGTCGCCGCCGACCCGGTGCGGATGCGGGAGTTCGCGCAGGCCCTGGGCGCGGAGCTGAAGCGGCGCGCCGAGCTGCTGGACGGGGTCCCGTTCGCGCAGTGGCACTCCCGCCGGGAGGTGTCCGACCGGATGGTCTCGCCGCGCCGGCCCGCCCCGGCCGAGCAGGTCGGCGGCGGCACCGAGCAGCAGGGGGGCGGCGGTGACGTGGATCCGCCGCGTACGGGCACCCTGCGGCTGCGCGCCGCCGCCCTGCGCCTCGACCCGCCCGCCGGGCCGAGCCCGCTGCCCCGCCTGGTGGTGCTCGTGGACGACCTCGACGCGCTGGTCGCGCCGGGTCTCGGCAGTGCGGGCCGGCCCGCCGCCGGGTCGGTGGTCCGTGTGCTGGAGGCGGTGGCCCGGGACGGGGAGCGGCTCGGCGTGCACCTGGTGGCGGCCACCGCCCGCCCGGACCGTACGGCGGACACCGAGCTCGTCCGGAGCAATCCGCTGCGGGTGGAGCTGGAGGCGCCGGACCGGCCGGGCCCGGGCCGCGGCGTGCTCCGCTTCGCCGACGGGCGGACGGTTGCGTTCCAGGGCGGGCGGGTGACCGGCCGGATACCTCGGACGGCGACCCAGCGGCCGACGGTGGTGCCGGTGGAGTGGGAGCGGATGGGTGATCCTCCGGCCCGCCGCCCGGTGCGCGAGCTCGGCAACGGCCCGACCGACCTGGCCCTGCTGGCCAGTGCACTGGACCGGGCGTCGCACCTGGTCTCGGCGGTGCCCGTGCTGTTCCCGGCCGCCCCCTGACCCCGCGCCCGCGCAGCCCCCGCGCAGAGCGCGCAGCGGCCCCGCGGGGTCTCCGGGACACCCCGCGGGCCCCCGGGGGCCCGGTGCGCCGCCCCCGCGGGGCCCTGACGCGGTATTGCGGGGGTGCCCGGCTCGGCGTAGACCTGTGGAGCAGGTCACACCACGGGAATCGGGGGCGAACCATGCTCAGGCAGGGAACGAGCCGTACGAAGAACCGTAGAAGCAGCAGCCGTGCCTGGGCGGTCCTGGCCGCTGCGGGCGCCCTCGTCCTGAGCGGGTGCGGGGGCGGGGGCTCGAAGGCCGATCCTCCGCCGGGGGCGGCGGCCTCGGCCGCGCCGCGGGTGCAGTTACCGCGGCTGGACGGGGAGAAGCTCCAGGTCGCGGCGGTGTGGACGGGGCCGGAGCAGGCGAACTTCGAGAAGGTGCTGAAGGAGTTCGAGAAGCGGACGGGCGCCACGGTCACCTTCGTGCCGGCGCAGGACCCGATCGTCACCTTCCTCGGTACGAAGATCGCGGGCGGGCAGCCGCCGGACGTGGCGCTGCTGCCGCAGGTCGGGGCGCTGACCGCGGCGGTGAAGAACAAGTGGGTGCAGCCGCTCGGCCCGGAGGCGAAGGCCCAGCTCGACGCGAACTACTCGAACGGCTGGAAGGAGCTGGGCTCCGTCGGCGGCACTCCGTACGGGGTGTACTACAAGGCCGCCAACAAGTCGCTGATCTGGTACAACGCGAAGGCCTTCGAGGCGGCGGGGGTGAAGCCCCCGAAGACGTGGAAGGAGCTGCTGTCCGTCGCGGACACGCTGTCGGCGTCCGGGACCCCGGCAGTGTCGGTGGCCGGTGCGGACGGCTGGACGCTGACGGACTGGTTCGAGAACGTCTACCTCTCGCAGGCGGGCCCGCAGAAGTACGACCAGCTCGCCAAGCACGAGATCAAGTGGACGGACGAGAGCGTCCGGCAGGCGCTGACCACCCTCGCCGAACTGTTCGGCCGCAAGGACTTCCTGGCGGGCGGGCCGAGCGGGGCGCTGGCCACCGAGTTCCCGAAGTCGGTGACGCAGGTGTTCACCGGCGGGGACCGGCCGGCGGCCGCGATGGTCTTCGAGGGTGACTTCGTCGGGGTGAACATCGCCCAGACCGAGGCGAAGATCGGCAAGGACGCCCTGGTGTTCCCGTTCCCGGCGGTCGGCGCGAAGCCGCCGGTGGTGTCGGGCGGTGACGTGGCGGTCGCGCTGAAGCCGTCGAAGGGCGCGCAGGCGCTGCTGACGTTCCTGGCCTCCCCGGACGCGGCGGAGATCCAGGCCCGGGAGGGCGGCTTCCTGTCGCCGAACAAGGCGGTCAGCCTGTCCGCGTACCCGAACGACATCCAGCGGGGCATCGCCGAGGCGCTGATCGCGGCGGGCGACGACTTCCGCTTCGACATGTCGGACCAGGCCCCGGCGGCCTTCGGCGGGACCCCGGGCGCGGGCCAGTGGAAGGCCCTGCAGGACTTCCTGGCGAACCCGTCGGACGTGGCGGGCATCCAGAGCAGACTGGAGGCGGAGGCGGCCAAGGCGTACGGGAACTGACCCCCGTGACGCCCTCGACCGGTACGGGGGCGGCCGCGCGCGAGGACGCGCGCCGGGCCGCCCCGTCCTCGCGGTCCGGGCAGGCCCGGCGCCGTCGCCTCGTCGCGGCGGCGTTCCTCCTCCCGGCGCTGGTGCTGCTCGGGGCGCTCGTCGTGCACCCGATCGGCTATTCCGTCTACCGCAGCCTCTTCGACCGTTCCGGCGACCGCTTCGTCGGCGGGGCCAACTACGCGGAGATCCTGCGCGACGACGCCATCCGTACGGCCGTGGAGAACACGGCGGTGTGGGTCGTGGTCGCGCCGGCCGCCGCCACGGCCCTCGGCCTGGTCTTCGCCGTGCTCACCGAACGGGTGCGCTGGGGCACCGCGTTCAAACTGCTGGTCTTCATGCCGATGGCGATCTCGATGCTGGCGGCCGGGATCATCTTCCGGCTGGTCTACGACCACGACCCGGACCGGGGCGTCGCCAACGCGGTGCTGGTCGCGGTGCACGACACCTTCGCCCCCTCCTCGGCGTTCCCGGGGGCCCGCCCGGGCCGCGACTCGCCGCTCGTTCCCGGGCGGGGCGCCGATGCGGGCGGCTACCACACCCGCGAGCCGGTCCGGGCGGGCACACCGGCGCTGCTCCCGCTGGTCGGCGTCGCCCCCGCGGCGCTGCCCGAGGGGACCCGGACGGCCCGGCCCGCCGCGGCCGAGCCGGGCCGGGTCACGGGGACGGCCTGGCAGGACTTCACCCGGGGCGGCGGCGGACGGACCAACGCGGTGGACCCGGCGGAGTCCGCGTTCGCCGGGATGCGGGTCGAGGCGGTGAAGGACGGCCGGGTGGTGGAGTCGGCGACGACCGGCGCGGACGGCACGTTCAGCATGTCGGGGAAGGCCGACGGGGCGCTGCTGCGGCTGCCCGCGTCGAACTTCCGGGAGGCGTACGCGGGGGTGGACTGGCTGGGTCCGGCGCTGGTCACCCCGGCGATCATCGGGGCGTACGTGTGGATGTGGGCCGGGTTCGCGATGGTGCTGATCGCGGCGGGGCTCGCGTCCGTGCCGCGGGAGCTGCTGGAGGCGGCGCGGGTGGACGGGGCGAACGAGTGGCAGGTGTTCCGCCGGATCACCGTGCCGCTGCTGGCACCGGTGCTGGCGGTGGTCCTCGTCACCCTCGTGATCAACGTGATGAAGATCTTCGACCTGGTGTTCGTGATCGCGCCGGGCTCGGTGCAGGACGACGCCAACGTCCTGGCCCTCCAGCTGTACCGGACCTCCTTCGGCACGGACGCCGACGCGGGGCTCGGCAGCGCCATCGCGGTGCTGCTGCTGGTGCTGGTGGTGCCGGTCATGCTCTACAACATCCGCCGGATGCGCCGGGAGGCCCGCCGATGAGCTTCGCGCACACCGCAGCCTCCCGCGCGGCCGGCGGGGCGGTACGCGTCTTCCTGGTCCTCGCCGGCCTGTTCTGGCTGCTGCCCACGCTGGGTCTGCTGGTCTCCTCCTTCCTCGACCCGAGCGACCTGAACGACGGCGGCTGGTGGCAGGCGCTGACCGCGCCGGCCAAGCTGACCACCGGGAACTACGAGCGGCTGCTCGCCGACGACGCGATCACCGGCTCGCTGCTGAGCACGGTCGCCATCACCGTGCCGGCGACCCTGCTGGTGCTGGCGCTCGGCTCGTTCGCCGGATACGCCTTCGCCTGGCTGGAGTTCCCCGGCCGGGACTGGCTGTTCCTGGTCGTCGTCGCCCTGCTCGTCGTCCCGGTGCAGGTGGCGCTGATCCCGGTCTCCGAACTCTTCGGCGCCCTCGGCCTGTTCGAGACCACGGCCGGGGTGGTGCTGTTCCACACCGCGTTCGGGCTGCCGTTCGCGGTGTTCCTGCTGCGCAACTTCTTCGCCCAGATCCCTCGGGAGCTACTGGAGGCGGCCCGGCTGGACGGGGCCGGCGAACTGCGGCTGTTCGCCCAGGTGGTGCTGCCGCTGGGCGGGCCGGCGATCGCCTCACTGGGCATCTTCCAGTTCCTGTGGGTGTGGAACGACATGCTGGTCGCGCTGGTCTTCGCGGACTCCTCGCACCCGCCGGTCACGGTCGCCCTCCAGCAGCAGGTGCGGCAGTTCGGCAACAACATCGACGTCCTCGCGCCCGGCGCGTTCCTGTCGATGGTGGTGCCGCTGGTGGTGTTCTTCGCGTTCCAGCGGCAGTTCACGACGGGGGTGACGGCGGGCGCGCTCAAGTAGCCCGGGCCATGGCCTGCTCCTCCGACGCCGGGTAACCCGTTTGCCACGCACCGCGTAACCCGGTCGCCGTACCGGGGGTTGCTGGGCGGACAAGCCCGCGCCGACCCCTGGATGTGCCGTGCCCCGGTTCAGCGTCATCGTGCCCGCGTACAAGGTCCAGGCGTACCTCCGGGAGAGCCTGGACTCGGTCCTGTCCCAGTCCTACCCGGACCTGGAACTGATCGCCGTGGACGACGCCTCGCCGGACGCCTGCGGTGCGCTGATCGACGAGTTCGCGGCCCGCGACCCCCGGGTGACCGCCGTGCACCTGGCGCACAACCTGGGCGCGGGCCCGGCCCGCAACGCCGGGCTGGCCCGCGCCACCGGCGACTACCTGCTCTTCCTCGACGGCGACGACACCCTCGCCCCGGACGCCCTCCAGGCCGTCGCCGACCGCCTGGGGGACACCGGCTCCCCCGACGTCCTCCTCTACGACCACGCGCGCACCCCGTGGGTCGGCGACCCGGTCCGCAGCCCGCTCGCCCACCTGCTGCGCGAGGACGGCCCGGCCAGCTTCCGCCCCACCGACCGCCCGGCCCTGCTCGACCTGCCGGCCGCGGCCTGGAACAAGGCCTGCCGCCGCGACTACGTCGAACGGGAGGGACTGTCCTTCCCGACCGGCCTCTACGAGGACGTCCCCTTCAGCTGCCAGGCACTGCTGGCGGCCGAGTCCGTCGCCGTCCTGGACCGGGTGTGCGTCCACGACCGGCAGCGGCGCACCGGCTCGCTGCGGACCACCAGCACCCGCCGCCACCTCGACGTCCTCGACCAGTACGAGCGGGTCTTCGGCCTGATCTCCACCCGCCCCGGGCTGGAGCGCTGGCGGCCGGCCCTGCACCGGCGCACGGCCGGGCACCTGTGCGCCCTGTACGCGGACCCGCGCCGCCTCCCGCGCGCCGCCCGGGCCGAGTTCTTCGCCCGGGCCTCGGCCCTCCTGCGCCGCCACAGGCCCGACGGCCGGGCGGCCCCGCTGCCGCCGTCCCTCCCGCGCACCGAACGGATCCGGCACGCCCTGCTGCGGCTCGGCCTGCGCCGCACGTACGGCGCCCTGGCGCTGCTGTCCCCCGCCGGCGCGGCCGCGGCCCGGGCCGGCACCGGCCTGTGGCGGGGGCTGTGCGAGACCGGGCTGCGGCTGCACTACCGCCTCCAGCGGCTGCTGCCGCTGCGCCCGGACCTGGCGGTGTTCTCCGCGTACTGGCACGGCGGCTACGCCTGCAACCCGGCGGCGATCGAGGCCAAGCTGCGCGAGCTCGCCCCGCGGATGCGGACCGCCTGGATCTGCGACCCGCGGCATGCGGCGACGCTCCCGCCGCAGACCGCCCTGCTGCGCCCGGGCTCGGCGGCGTACTGGAGCGCGCTGGCCCGGGCCGCGTACCTGACCACGAACGTCAACTTCGACCGCGGCCTGGTCAAGCGCCGCGGGCAGGTCCTCCTGCAGACCCAGCACGGCACCCCGCTCAAGCGGGTCGGCCTCGACCTCCAGGACCGGCCGGCGGCCGCCCCCACCGCCGACTTCGACGGGCTGCTGCGCGGCGCGGACCAGTGGGACTACCTGCTCTCCGGGAACCGGCACTCCACCCTGGTGTGGGAGCGGGCGGTCCCCGCCGGCTACACCACCCTGGAGTACGGCTACCCGCGCAACGACGCCTTCCACCGGGCCACCGCGCAGGACGTGGCGGAGCTGCGGGAGCGCCTGGGCATCCCGGCGGGCTCGACCGCGGTCCTGTACGCGCCGACCCACCGCGACTACCGGCGCAGCCTCCCCGAACACCTCGACTTCGAGCGGGTGTTGCAGGGCCTGGGCCCGCACTTCACGATCCTCGCCCGCCGCCACCTGACCTACGCCGGCGTGACCGGCGGCCCGGTCGGCCACCCGCGCCTGATCGACGTCTCCGCGCACCCCTCGGTGGAGGAACTCTGCCTCGCGTCGGACGCGTTGGTGACGGACTACTCCTCCCTGATGTTCGACTACGCGGCGCTGGACCGGCCGATCGTCGTCCACGCGGACGACTGGGAGGCGTACGAGGCGGCCCGCGGCACCTACTTCGACCTGCGGACCTGCCCGCCGGGCGCGATCGCCCGGACCGAGGACGAGCTGGTGGACATCTTCGCCACGGGCCACTGGCGGGGCTCCCGCTCGGCGCAGCTGCGGGCCGCGTTCCGGGCCCGGTTCTGCCCGTTCGACGACGGGCACGCGGCGGAGCGGGTGGTGCGCCGGGTCTTCCTGGGCGAGCCGTCACCGGTGCCGCCGGTGGTGCCGCTCGCCGACCGCAGCCCCGCCCCGGCGCCCTCCTCACGCACCCCCGAGGCCACCGTGGCCCCTCTGACCGCACCGGGCCTGTGGCCGTGACACCGCCCCCACCGGCTCCTGCCGCCGCTCGCGGTTGATCGCCGGCGGTAGCCGGCGGCGGGGCGGAGCCGTCAGGGGCGCTCGGGGAACGGGGACCTGAGGCCGGCCACCACCGAGGCGGCCAGGTCGTCGAGGTAGTCGGCCGGGATCTCGTCGCGGACCACCACCTGCCGCCAGTACAGCGGTCCGATCGCGAGGTCCAGCGCCCGGCCGGGGTCCGTGCCGGGGGCCAGCTCGCCGCGCGCGACGGCGGCGGACACGATGCCCTGCGCCATGTGCCGCTCCCCGTCGAGCAGGGCGCCGCGCACGGCGTCCGCGATCTCCGGGTTGCGGGCGGCCTCGACGAGCAGGTCGGGGATGACCGCGGAGGCCACGGGGTGGCGCAGCACGTGGGACATGACCTCCAGCAGGGCGCGTACGTCGCCGTACAGCGAGCCGGTCGCGGGGACGGGCAGGCCGTCCACGGCGAAGGCCTGCACCAGGTCCAGAACCAGGTGGAGCTTGGACTTCCAGCGCCGGTAGACGGCCGTCTTGCCGACTCCGGCGCGCCGGGCGATCCCCTCGATCGACATCCGCGAGAAGCCGACCGCGGCCAGCTCCTCCAGCACCGCGGCGCGGATCGCCTCGGTCACGTCCTCGCGCAGTACGGCGGCCCCGGCGGGGGCGCGGCGGGCGGCGGCGGGGGTGGTCGGGGAGGAGGTGGCGGCGGGGTCCGTGGTCATGGACCGAGCATAGCCGGGCACGGTGGCACCATCCCGTCACGACGATACGGTTGCGTTCCGTCGAGCCGAGGCCTAGTCTCGCCGTAGCGACGATACGGACCCGTCCCGTCGCCCTTCACGTCCTGGCCCCGTCGAAAGCGACCCCCGTGACCGTGACCCCACCCGCCTCGGCCACCTCGGCCGTCCCGGCCGCCGCGAGCCCCGCGGAGCTGGCCGCCGCCCACGGCCTGACGGTCAGCGGCGCCCGCCCCCCGCTGCCGAAGTACGTGCGCCAGCTCTGGGGCCGCCGCCACTTCGTCACCGCGTACGCCACCGCCCGGATGCAGGCCACGTACAGCACCGCGAAGCTCGGCCAGGTCTGGCACCTGGTGACGCCGGTGCTCAACGCGGCCGTCTACTACTTCGTCTTCGGCCTCATCATGAAGGCCAGCCACGGCGTCCCCGACTACCTGCCGTTCCTGCTGACCGGCGTCTTCGTCTGGGACTTCATCGGCAGCTCGATCAACGCCGGCACCCGCGCCGTCCACGCCAACCTGGGCCTGGTCCGCGCCCTGCACTTCCCCCGCGCCAGCCTGCCGCTGGCCTCGGTCCTCCAGCTCTTCCAGCAGCTGCTGGTGACCATGGGCGCGCTCGTCGTCCTGCTGCTCGCGTTCGGCCAGACGCCCGGCCCGGCCTGGCTGCTCGCCCTCCCCGTCCTGGCGCTGATGGCCGTCTTCTGCGCCGGCTGCGCGATGGTCATGGCCCGGATCGGCAGCAAGGCCCCGGACGTCAGCCAGCTGATGCCGTTCGTGCTGCGCACGTGGATGTACTCCTCGGGCGTCATGTGGTCCATCGAGCAGATGCTCCGCCAGGGCAACCTGCCGCACTGGGTCGCCCTCGCCCTGAAGCTCAACCCGGCGGCCGTCTACATCGACCTGATGCGCTACGCCCTCATCGACAGCTTCGGCGCGCACTCCCTGCCGCCCCACGCGTGGGCGATCGCCGTCGGCTGGGCCCTGCTCGCCGGCGTCGGCGGGTTCGTCTGGTTCTGGAAGGCAGAAGAGGAGTACGGCCGTGGCTGACCGCATCCCCACCGTCATCGCCGACGACGTCCACGTCATCTACAAGGTGAACGCCGGCGCCCGCAAGGGCGGCGCCACCGCCGCCCTCAGCCGGATCGTCTCCCGCCGCTCCGACCCGGGCGTCCGCGAGGTGCACGCCGTCAAGGGCGTCAGCTTCACCGCGTACCGCGGCGAGGCCATCGGCCTGATCGGCTCCAACGGCTCGGGCAAGTCCACCCTGCTCAAGGCGATCGCCGGGCTCCAGCCCGTCGCCCGCGGCACCGTCTACTCGCACGGCCAGCCCTCGCTGCTCGGCGTCAACGCCGCCCTGATGAACGACCTCACCGGCGAGCGCAACGTCATCCTCGGCGGCCTGGCCATGGGCATGTCCCGGGAGCAGGTCCGCGAGCGCTACCAGGACATCGTCGACTTCTCCGGCATCAACGAGAAGGGCGACTTCATCTCGCTGCCCATGCGGACGTACTCCTCCGGCATGGGCGCCCGGCTGCGCTTCTCCATCGCCGCGGCCAAGGACCACGAGGTGCTGATGATCGACGAGGCCCTGGCCACCGGCGACGCCGCCTTCCAGCGGCGCAGCCACAAGCGCATCGAGGAACTGCGCGCCCGGGCCGGCACCGTCTTCCTCGTCAGCCACAGCATCGGCACGGTCCGCGAGACCTGCGACCGCGCGATCTGGCTGGAGGCGGGCGTCCTGCGGATGGACGGGCCCGCCGACGAGGTGTGCGCCGCGTACGAGGCCCACACCGGCGGCTGACCCGTCCCGCCCTGACCCGCCCCCGCCGGGTCCCGTCCCGCCCACGGCGCGGTACGGCCTACAGCGGGGCCGCCTCCCGCAGGAGGCGCGCCGGCAGGTACGCGGAGGCCACCCGGACGTTCCAGCCGCGCCGGCGGGCGTGACAGGCCAGGGCCAGCGCGCCGAGGTCGAGGGCCGCGTCGCTGTCCTCCGCGCGGTCGGCCACCAGATAGTGGTCGCGGTGGGCCTCCAGGGCGTCGAGGAGGGCCAGGTTGAAGCTCTCCTCGTCGCCCTCGACCAGCTGCGACAGCAGCACGACCGGGGGCGGCAGGAAACCGCCCGCCGCACTCTTCTCCCAGGCCCGCACGGCTTCCTCGGCGGCCTCCTCGGCGGCCTCCCCGCGCAGGTAGGCGTGCAGGGCCCGGCAGTACGCCGAGTAGACGGGGGCGCCCTCCTGGAGCCGGGCCGGCCCGGCCAGCACGAGCGGGGCGAGGTCCTCGCGCACCCCCGTGATCAGGGCGAGGTGCGTCGCCGTGAGCCACTGGCTGAGCCCGGCCCGGTGACCGCTGTAGGCGGGGTAGACGAGGGTGCGCCCCTCTATGACGACCTCGGTTTCGGTGCCTTCCTCCACCAGCGTGGTGCGGAACAGTGCGGCGCCCAGCGCCGAGGCCAGGTGCAGCCCCCGCAGCTGGGTGTCGCTGACGTCGGGGCCGTGCGTGGCGCGGGTCTTGAAGAGGATCTCCTGGTACTGCAGGGCACTGGCCAGGCGCCAGGAGGACAGCCCCGGGCCGTCCTGCGGGATGAAGGCGTTCCGGGTGCTCTCCTCGAAGCCCGCCTCGCCCTCCGGGGTCAGCGGCTGCGGCGCCAGGGGCCGCTCGAACTCCACGGTCCGCCCGCCCGCCAGCTCCTGGACCGCGTCGGGGCGCCGGTCCCGGCCGAAGGCGCCGACCCGCGGCCCGGGCCTGGCGAAGCCGGTGAGCAGCGCGTACGGCAGGTAGTCGGTGTCGGTCGGCGGCCACCAGCCGTGGTCGCGGTGACCGAGCGCGGCCAGCGCTATCGGGACGAGCGGCAGCAGGGTGCGCGGCCGGTTCCTCGTCGAGGAAGCGGCCAGGGCGGCGTGGTGGCGCAGCAGCCGGACGAGTTCGGTGTCGTACGCCTCCCGGTCGCCGGCGGTCAGGGCGCGCAGGACCCGCAGGGCGGTGCTGTCCGGGTGGTCCGGGAGCGCCTGGCCGGTCTCCCGGGCGAGGGCGGCGGTCCGGGCGAGCCCGGCGTCGACCGCGGCGAGCTTCTGCTCCTGCGACGGCGGGAAGTCCTGGTCGTCGTCGTTCAGGTCGCCGCAGACGTACGCCATGAGGCCGCCGACCAGTTCGGCCGCGGGCCGGCCCACGTGCTCCGCCTGGGCCGCCTGGCGGGCGAAGTGGAAGGCCTCGCCGTGCCGCGCGGTGTCCCCGTCGATGACGGCCAGGCAGAAGGCGTCGATCCAGTCGTGGAGGGTGACGGACTCCCGGTCGGCCGGGTCGCCGTCCCGGTCGTAGCTCATGCCGAAGTTCACGTAGTCGAGGAAGACGTGGAAGGAGTCGTACGCGTAGTACGCGGCGAACGACACCGCGCCCGCGGCGGCTTCCGCCGCGTCCTTGAGCACGGCGCGGGCCTCGGGGGTGTCGAGGGCCGGCCGCTCGACGGAGAGGGCGCCGAGGTAGTCGAGGAGCTCCTCGGAGATCGTCTGCCATTCGTACGTGGCCATGCGGCCTCCGCGGGACATGGAGCGGACCATGGAGCCGATGCGGTTCACGAAGTCCTCGCGCGCCGCGGCGACCGCGGCCTCCCCCACCTGGTGTCGTTCGATGCGCACTGCTTGCCCTGCTCCCCGTGTCGTCGTGATCGCGGCCCAACCGTGCGGCCGGTACCGGGACATACGACGAGCGGCCCGGAACTCATGGTTCCGAGCCGCTCGTTCACTCACGTCCCCGAAGGGCCGTCAGCAGGGGGCCATCAGCTGTGCACGCGCAGCAGCGACCGCATCGTCCGCATCGCGACCGACAGGTTCGCGAGGTCGAAGTCGTCCGAGCCGCGGATCTCGTCCAGGGTGGTCCGGGCACGGGAGATGATCGCCGCGTTCTTGTCCTCCCAGGCCTTGAAGCGCTCCTCGGGCGTCGCGCCGCTCTCGCCGGCCGCCAGCACGTCGGCGGTCAGCGCCGCGTGCGCCGCGAACAGGTCCTCTCGGATGGAGGCGCGGGCCATGGACTGCCAGCGGTCGGCCCGCGGCAGCTCGATGATCCGGTCCATCAGCTGGGTGATGTCCAGGCGGTCGGCCAGGTCGTAGTACACCTCGGCGACGCCCAGCGGGTCCGCGCCGGTGCGGTCCGAGATCGCGACGATGTCCAGCGTCGGGAAGGCCGAGGAGAACCCGGCGACCTTCGCCGCCAGCTCCTCCGGCACGCCCTCGCCGGTCAGCTCGTCCAGGACCAGCTGGTACCACTCCAGGTCCGCACCGCGCACCAGCTTCGGCAGCTCCGCCCAGACCTGGGCCACCCGCTCGGCGAACAGCTCGATGGTCTCGGTGATCTGCAGCGGCTGCGGCCGGTTGTTCAGCAGCCAGCGCGTACCGCGCTCGACCAGGCGCCGCGAGTGCAGGCGCACCCGGGTCTGGACGTCGGCCGAAACCCTGTTGTCCAGGGCCTCGACGGCGTCCCACACCTCGGCCAGGCCGAAGATCTCGCGGGCCGAGAGCTGCGCCCGCACGATCTCCTCGGTGGAGGCGCCGGTCTCCTCGCGCAGCCGGTGCAGGAAGGTCGAACCACCGGTGTTGACGGTGTCGTTGACCAGCAGCGTGGTGATGATCTCGCGGCGCAGCGCGTGGGAGGCGATCTGCTCCGGGAACTTCGCGCGCAGCGCGGCCGGGAAGTACGCGTCCAGCAGGCGGCGCAGGTACGGGTCGTCCGGCAGCTCGGTGGTGATGAGCTCGTCCGCCACCGTGATCTTGGTGTAGGCCAGCAGGACGGCCAGCTCCGGCTGGGTCAGGCCGGTGCCGCCGCCGAGCAGCTCGCGGATCTGCCGGTCGCTGGGCAGGAACTCCAGGTCGCGGTTGAGCTGGCCGGTCTGCTCCAGGCGGCGCACGAAGCGCTGCTGGGCGTGGAGCAGGCTGTGGGCCTGGGCGGCGCCGTTGGCCAGGGCGGTGTTCTGCGCGTAGTTGTTGCGCAGGACCAGGTGGCCGACCTCGTCGGTCATCTCCGCCAGCAGGGCGTTGCGCTGCTTGACGGTCATGTCGCCGTCGGCGACGACCGCGTTCAGCAGGATCTTGATGTTCACCTCGTGGTCGGAGGTGTCCACGCCCGCGCTGTTGTCGATGGCGTCGGTGTTGACCTTGCCGCCCTCGCCGCCGGCGCCGGTGCGGGCGAACTCGATGCGGCCGAGCTGGGTCAGGCCCAGGTTGCCGCCCTCGCCGATGACCTTGGCCCGGACGTCCGCGCCGTTGACGCGGATGGCGTCGTTGGCCTTGTCGCCGACCTCGGTGTGCGTCTCGGCCGTGGCCTTGACGTAGGTGCCGATGCCGCCGTTCCACAGCAGGTCCACGGGGGCGTGCAGGACGGCCTGCATCAGCTCGGCCGGGGTCATCTTGGTGACGCCCGCCTCGATGCCGAGGGCCTCGCGGATGTGCGCGTTGACCGGGATGGACTTCGCGCTGCGCGGGTGGACGCCGCCGCCCGCGGACAGCAGCTCGGGGTCGTAGTCCGCCCACGAGGAGCGCGGCAGCTCGAACAGGCGCCGGCGCTCGGCGTACGAGACGGCCGCGTCCGGGTTCGGGTCGATGAAGATGTGCCGGTGGTCGAAGGCGGCGACCAGGCGGATGTGCTCGGAGAGCAGCATGCCGTTGCCGAAGACGTCACCGGACATGTCGCCGACGCCGACGACGGTGAAGTCCTCGGTCTGGGTGTCGTGCCCGAGCTCGCGGAAGTGCCGCTTGACGGACTCCCAGGCGCCGCGGGCGGTGATGCCCATCCCCTTGTGGTCGTAGCCGGCCGAGCCGCCCGAGGCGAAGGCGTCGCCCAGCCAGAAGCCGTACGACTCCGCGACGCCGTTGGCGATGTCGGAGAAGGTCGCGGTGCCCTTGTCGGCGGCGACGACGAGGTAGGTGTCGTCCTCGTCGTGGCGGACCACGCCCTTGGGCGGCACGACCTCGCCGCCGACCATGTTGTCGGTGATGTCGAGCAGCGCCGAGATGAAGATCTTGTACGCGGCGACGCCCTCGGCGAGCCAGGCGTCGCGGTCCACCGACGGGTCCGGCAGGTTCTTGGCGACGAAGCCGCCCTTGGCGCCGACCGGCACGATGACGGTGTTCTTGACCATCTGCGCCTTGACCAGGCCGAGGATCTCCGTACGGAAGTCCTCGCGGCGGTCGGACCAGCGCAGGCCGCCGCGGGCGACCTTGCCGAAGCGCAGGTGGACGCCCTCGACGCGCGGCGAGTACACCCAGATCTCGAAGGCCGGGCGCGGGGCCGGCAGCTCCGGGATGGCCTGCGGGTCGAACTTCATCGACACGTAGGAGTGCTGCTCGCCCCGGGCGTTCAGCTGGAAGAAGTTGGTCCGCAGGGTGGCCTTGATCAGGGTGAGGAAGGACCGCAGGATCCGGTCCTCGTCCAGCGAGGCGACCTGGTCCAGGGCCCCGTCCAGCTCCTCCAGCATGGCGTCGATCAGCTCGGTGCCGGCGGACTGGCGGCCGGGCGACATCCGCGCCTCGAAGAGCGAGATCAGCAGCCGGGTGATGTGGACGTTGTTGCGGAGGGTGTCCTCCATGTAGTCCTGGCTGAAGGTGGAGCCGGCCTGGCGCAGGTACTTGGCGTACGCGCGCAGGACGACGGCCTGCCGCCAGGTGAGCTTGGCGCTCAGCACCAGGCTGTTGAAGTTGTCGTTCTCGGCGTCGCCCCGCCACACGGCGGCGAAGGCGTCCTGGAAGCGCTCGCGGGCGCCGTCGCCGAGGTAGTTGTCGCCGTTGCCGGCGACGGGCATGCGCAGGCCGAAGTCGTAGATCCAGGCGCTGGTGCGGTCGCTGCGGCGCAGCTCGTACGGGCGCTCGTCGGTGACCTCGACGCCGAGGCGCTGCAGCACGGGCAGGACCGCGGACAGGGAGACCTGCTCACCGGTGCGGTAGATCTTGAAGCGGCGCTCGCCGGGGCCCGCGCCGACCGGCTCGTACAGGGACAGCGCGAACTCGCTGTCGCTGGCGGAGAGCCGCTCCAGGTGGCACAGGTCGGAGACGGCCATGCGCGGCGTGTGGTCGGCCTTGTAGCCCTCGGGGAAGGAGCCGCTGTACTTGCGCAGCAGTTCGGCGGCGCGCTCCTCGCCGAGCTCGGCGGTCAGGGCCTCGCCGAAGCCGTCGGACCAGGAACGGGCGGCCTCCACGAGGCGGCCCTCGACGCGCTCGACGTCGGCGTCGGTCAGCGCGGGCAGCTCGGTACCCTGCGGGACGCGGACGACGAAGTGGATGCGGGAGAGGATCGACTCGGTGTTCCAGGCGGTGAAGTCGACGCTGGTGCCGCCGAGCTCCTCCTTGAGGATGTCCATCAGCCGCAGCCGGACGCCGGTGGTGAACCGGTCGCGCGGCAGGTAGACGAGGGCCGAGTAGTAGCGGCCGTACTCGTCCTGGCGCAGGTACAGCCGCAGCCGGCGGCGCTCCTGCAGGTACAGGACGGAGGTGACGATCTCGCGGAGCTTGTCGACCGGGGTCTGGAACAGCTCGTCGCGCGGGTAGGTCTCCAGGATCTGCAGCAGGTCGCGGCCGTCGTGGCTGCTCGGCGCGAAGCCGGCGCCCTCCAGCACCTCGGCGACCTTGCGGCGGATGACCGGGACGCGGCGCACGGACTCGGTGTACGCGGCGGAGGAGAACAGGCCGAGGAAGCGGCGCTCACCGATGACGTTGCCGTCGGCGTCGAACTTCTTCACGCCGATGTAGTCGAGGTACGAGGGCCGGTGGACGGTGGAGCGGCTGTTGGCCTTGGTCAGCACCAGCAGGCGGTGCTCGCGGGCCTTGGCGCGGGCGTCGGCCGGCAGCCGGTTGAAGGACGGGGAGACCGCGTGGGTGTCCTCCTTGCCGCTGTGGTGCGGGTCGGAGCGCAGGATGCCGAGGCCGGTGCCGGGCACGGCGGCGAGGGCGTCGCCGTCGACGAGGTTGTACTCGCGGTAGCCGAGGAAGGTGAAGTGGTCGTCGGAGAGCCAGCGCAGCAGCTCGCGGGCCTCTTCGAGCTCGTACTCGTGCAGGTCTGCGGCGGTCGGCTCGTCCGGGAGGCCGTCGGCGATGCGCAGCGCGGCGTCGCGCATCTTCTCCCAGTCCTCGACGGCCTCGCGGACGTCGGACAGGACGCGCAGCAGGTCGGCGGTGATCTGCTTGAGGTCGTCGCGGTCGGTCTCGCGGTCGATCTCGACGTGGATCCAGGACTCGACGAGGGAGTCGTGGGGGCGCGCGGTCTTCGGGCCGTGCGCGTCGCAGTCGGGGCCGAGGATCTCGATCAGCTTGCCGGTGACGTCACGGCGCACGACGACCTGGGGGTGGATCACGACGTGGATGCCGCGGCCCTGGCGGGACAGCTCGTTGGTCACGGAGTCCACGAGGAAGGGCATGTCGTCGGTGACCACCTCGACGACGGAGTGGCTGGAGGTCCAGCCGTTCTCCTCGACGGTCGGGGTGTGCACGCGGACGTTCGCGGTGCCCTGCGGCCGGTTCTCGGCGAGCCGGTAGTGCGACAGCGCCGCCCCGAACACGTCGACGGGGTCCCGGTCGACGAGGTCCTCGGGGGCGGTGTGCAGGTAGTAGCGCTGGAGATAGGCGAGCGTCGTGTCCCGGTCCGGCCGCTCTTTCTGCTCGGCACCGGTCGGAAGGAGTCCCCCGGCCGGGCTGTGCTCAGCTACCCGGGCCGCCCGCGCGAGCAGCTCGGCCTTTGCTTCGTCCAGCTTGGTCTGCATGTCCTCTGGCTCCTGTCGCGCGCCATTGCGTGACGTAGGTGAAGGAAGGAATGACGTAGCGCCGCGCAGCGGGTAGTCCGTCCGGAAGCGACGCTATGTCGTCGTGAGCGCCGACCGGGAGGGATACGGCCGGAATCGGCCAGGCGTCCCGGCAGCGGGGATCAGCGAAGGCCCGGGCACGTTCGTGCGCCGGGCGCAGGCCGGGGGCGTCAGTGCCCCCGCGGACTATCGCGCTGATCACGGGTACCAGGCTATCTCGCCCTCCCCCCACCGCGTCACGGTCCGGATCTGTACAAAAGCAAGTCCGGAAGTTTGACGATGTGCGCAGTGACGTGGGCCACCGCGCGTGCCAGTGCTTATTCGGCCAGCTCGCGAGCAGTGCGCACGGCCTCTGCCAGGCTGTCCACGACCGGCACACCGGCCGATTCCAGACTGCGGCGGCTGTGCGAACCACCCGTGTAGAGGACGGCCCGCGCGCCCACGTGCGCGGCGGCCGCGGCGTCGTCCACGGCGTCCCCGATGAGGACGGTGCGGGCGGCGGTCACCCCGCTGGCCCGGAGGGCCTCCATGTGCCGGACCAGGTGGCCCGCCTTGGAGGTGTGCGAGGGGCCGGTGCGGCCGTCGACGCGCAGGAAGTGCCGGTCGATGCCGTGCGCGTGCACCAGCGGTACGAGCCTGTCGTGGGGCGCCAGTGACAGCAGGGACTGGGTGAGCCCATCGGCCTGCCAGCCCCGCAGCAGCTCCCGGGCCCCTTCGGCGAGGCCGACGTCCTCGGCCGCGGCCCAGTAGTAGCGGTGGAACGTGTCGTCCATGACGGCCCACTCGGCTTCGGTGGGCAGCCGGCCCATCAGCCGCTCGTAGAACTTCGGCACGGGCACGACGTAGAGCTCACGGTAGCGCTCCAGCGTGATCGGCGCGAAGCCGAACTCGGCGAAGGAGGCGTTCGTCGCCGTGATCACGGCGTCGATGTCGTGGAGCAGGGTGCCGTTCCAGTCCCAGACGATGTGGGAACCCGGACCGCCGCTCATGCCAGCAGCCCAGGGATCTCCTGGACGCCGAACCACAGCAGCTCGTGGTCGTCGGCGCCGTCCACGGTGAACTGGGCGTCGTCGTCCCCGGCGTCGGCGGCGGCGACGGCCGCGGCGGCCGCCTCGACGTCCTTGACGGCGTCGTCGGCGTCCACGTGCACGGCGGCGGCCGCGGCGAGCCGGACCGGGCCGGCCACGGCGACCTGCCCGAGGGAGGCCTCGTCGATGCCGGGAACGGCGGTGGCGGCCTTGTCGGCCACGTCGAGGGCGACGACGACGCGCTTGCGCGGGGCGGCGGGGTCCTCGGCGAGCATCCGCAGGGAGTCGGTGGCGGCCCGGCCGAGGGCGGCGTACTCCAGCTCCTCGATGTCGTCCGACACGTACCACTCGCGCAGGCCCGGCGTGACGGCGTACGCGCGCAGCGGGGCGCCGGCCAGCTCACCCGCCCGGTGCACCTCGGCGAGCCCGGGGAGGGTCAGGGGGACGTACACGCGCATGGCCGGCTGCTTTCGGTAGTCGGAAACGCCCTCAGGATACGACGGTGGCGCAGTGGGGGCGGAAGACTGCGTGCGGTGACGGCGGAGGTCCCCCTTCGGGCTGTGCGGGGCGAGCCGGGGCGCGTCCACGGCGCGGTGCTCCACGGCCTCCGTGCGGCCGCGGTACGGGCCGGGGGCCACCCGGATAGGTGAAGCGGCGCGGGGGTGTCGGGGCGCGGCAGGTCCGTTGCGGAGCGTGTCGGGCGGCCGTAGAAGATCCCCGACGAAGTTACCGCCCGGTACCGCCGGGGCCGTACGCGTGGGGGACGACCACATGACGACCAGGACGAACAGGACGAGCAGGACCGCCGGCACCTCGGGGCCGACGGGGCCGACGGGGCCGACGGGGCCGACGAGGACCACCGGACCGGCGAGGACGGCCGGGCCCGCCGGGAACGCCGCCCGGCCCCCGGGCCGCCGCGACCAGCGCCGTCCCGGCCCGCGGGAGGCCCGCCCGCCGGCGTCCCGCGGGCCCCACGACTGGTTCGCCGAACGCCTGCTGGCTGTGATCAGCGGCCAGCGCCCCGTCCACTCCCTGCTCGGCCTCACCGTCGGCCCCGCCTACGACCAGCTGGTGGGCCTGGCCCCGGCCGGCCCGTTACGCAGCCGCCTGCGCCCGGTGCTGCGCCGCTGCGGGCGCTTCCACCCGGGGCCGGGCGTGATCGAGGCCTTCGCCCGCATCGCCACCGGCGACCGCGTCTCGGCCATGGCCTTCCGCCTGGAGCAGGGCGCCGACCTGCGCTGGCGCTGCGCGGCCGTCGAGATCCGCGGCCCCCTGCCCTGACCGGGTCTAACGGCTGGTCCACCAGGCCGCCCCGCTGCCGGCGGCCGTGGCCACCAGCGTCACGAGCCAGGCGGGGACGCGCTCCACCACGATGTGCAGCCCGCCCCAGCGCAGCTCGAACTGCGGACGCGGCCGGGCGCGCTCAAGTCGCTTTTCCATGAAGGCAGTTAAGCACCCGAACCCGGGCCGCCCTCAGGGTCCGCATGTGTACAAGAGCGAGGGGTGGATTTCGACGATCCGTACAGCGACGCGGGCCCGCACGGCCCGCGGAACGCCGCCGGGGGGGGGGGGGGGGGGGGGGGGGGGGGGGGGGAGGGGGGGGGTGGGGGGGGGGGGGATATTTTTTGTTGGGGGGGGGGGA
>NZ_JBVHVT010000100.1:0-28477 GCF_055564695.1 Streptomyces sp. NPDC029014 | reverse complement strand
ACGCCGAGGTCTTCGCCTGCAGCGTCTTGGCGTAGGCGGCCTTGACGGCTTCCTGGGGCGACTTCGCGGCGGGGGGGGGGGGGGGGGGGGGCCCCCCCCCCCCCCCCCCCCCCCCCCTCACCCCCCCCCCCCCCCCCCCCCCCCCCCCCCCCGCCCCTGGCCCCCGCCCCGGCCGGGGCCGGGGCCGGGGCCCGCCGGCTTCAGCCGAGCCGGAGCACGAGGGAGGCGGCCCCCCTGGCGCCGACCGCGGCCGACGCCAGGGCGCTCCTCCCGTCCGGTGCCCGGCACTGCACGGTGTAGACGCCCTCGACCGACACCCCGAACGAGAACCGGCCGTCGGCGCCGGTCAGTGCGGCGACATCGGGGAAGGGGCCGGGCCCGCCCGTCAGGTACACGGACACGCCCGGCGACGGACTGCCGTCCGTGTCGACCACCACGCCGCCGATCAGGTGTGTGCGGGCACTGCCGGTCACGCCTTCCACTGCACCAGGTTGTTGAAGACGGAACGGGTGATCCGGGTGCCGGAGTTGGTGGTCACACCGCCGTACGCGTGCACCGCGATGCCGTACCGGCCGCCGTTGTGGATGCGGTAGACCGCGCTGCCGCTCTGGCCGCCGGCGGTGTCGATGTCGTAGAAGACCTTCAGCGGGTTCACCGAGCTGACGCCCCGCCCGTCGTACCACTGGGTTCCCGGCGGCTTGTCCCCCGGGTATCCGGAGATGTTGACGGAGGTCTTGAGCAGGTCGGCGTCCGGCCAGGCGCCGAAGCCGAACCAGCCGGTGGTGGCACCGAGTTCGGTGGGGATGATGATGGCGCCGTAGTCGAAGTTCTCGTCGCCGCTGTCGGTCCAGCCGGTGACGGTGCGGAAGCTGGTGCTCGTGACCGCGCCGAAGGGCAGGGTCGAGCCGTTGCGGCCGGGCATGACCTGGATGCTCTTCACCCAGCCGTCGCGACCGGGGACACCGCTGTTCTTGATGAACACGACGTGCCCGGCGGTCGCCAGGGTGTGCGGGCCGATGAACCAGCCCGTCCCGATCCACTGGGAGTTGTCGGCGGCGGTGATCAGCAGGGACGCGTGCGCCCGCCAGGGGTAGTTCGAGGTGTCCGCGATCTGCACGCGGTCGTCGGGGCCGTGCACGGTCTCCAGCATCTCCGGTGGCCCGAACGAGGCCACGCCGATGTCGGGCAGAACGGCGGCCGGCGCCCGCCAGGTCTCGGGCGGCACGGACTCGAGCGCACTGCGGGTGTGGCCGTTCACCTGTTCCAGTCCGTCGGAGGTGAAGGGCGTGGGGCTGCCCTGCACGCCTTCCGACGGCCCTTCGAAGACGGGCTGTTCCGGAACGGCCGTGGCCAGTTCCTCGGGCTGGTTGGAGACGGGCGTGTGCGGATCGTTGGCCATGGTGGGCTCCCTCGGTGGGCACGCCCGGGGCGTGCGTGGAGGTGGGACTTCGGGGATACGGGCTACGGGGCTGCCCACGACGGATGCACCTCGAGGACGTCCTGGCTCGGAACGCCGTGCACCGTCCGGGCACGCCCCCCCACGACCATGTAAAGCCGACCCGGGGGTGATCGCCACGCGGCCGCCGCGGCGAGCCGCCGACCGGACGGCGTGCGCCCCCGCCGGATCGGTCAGCGCTCGGACAGCTCCGACGGGGCCTCCTGGACCACCCATCCGTTGCCGTCCGGATCCGTGAAGGTGATGAACGAGTTCCAGGTCCCGCCCTTCCCGTCCTCCCAGCCCGTGTTGCCGACGTGGCGGACCGGCGAGACGTCCACTCCCCGGTCGACGAGTTCGGCACGGGCCGCCTCGATGTCGGTGACGCACAGCTGGACGCCGTGCAGGGTGCCCGGGGCCATCTCCTGGGTGCCGGGGGCCGCGGGCAGCCCCTGCTGCAGGGCGATGGAGCAGCGGGAGCCGGGCGGGGTCAGCTGGATGACGCGCAGGCCGGTGGCGACCTCGGTGTCGACGTCGACCGTGAAGCCCACCCGTTCGGCGTAGAACGCCTTCGCCCGGTCCAGATCCGTCACGGGGACGACGACGATTTCGAGGGTCCAGTTCATGGCGGCTCGCTCCTCCACGGGGACCGGCGGATCCGGTCGGTCCACGGTGGCGCACGAGCACGCCCCGGCGCACCACGCAACGCCCGAACACCCGGTGCGCGGCCCTCCGGTTCCGGTGACGGGCCGCCGCGGCTCCCGCCCGCTCCTTGACGGCTTCGCGCCTGTTTCCTGCCGGGTGGGTCCTTTCTCGCCATATCGCAGTCGGCCTTTGCCTTCCGTCGCCCGCCCGTGGTTAGGATTACGGCATGGTCACGGCCCGGTCGTCACGCGGTGTGCCGCGGATCCGGTGGTACCGGATGACGTCGGCCCCCTACTGGCTGGCCCTGCTGTTCCTCGGATTCCTTTGCGCACACGGCAGCAGTGACGCAATGGCCGTGCACCCTGCCTCCGCCGCTCCCTCGGTGAACGCGGCTCCCCATCGGCTCACCGACGAAACGATCGGGAATTCCGCCGCTCCCGCGGTCCGCACCCCGCAGCGGGAATGTGCGCACGGTGCGGGGAATTCTCCGCACCCGGGCGAGCACTGCCTGCCGGGGCAGCCGGACGAGGCGGCCGTGTCGGCGCCCTGCCCGCGGGTCGACGAACCCGCCGCGACCGCATGCCCGCACGGTGGCCGGCCTCCCCTCCCCGATGGAGCCGCACAGACGCACGGCGCGGCGGCCGGTCCCCCGACCGGAGTACTGCGCATCTAGAGGGCCGGGTCCCCTGACGGTCGACGGGCCCCGCGATGCTCCGGCCGGCCCCCGAACGCGCGTCCGGTGCCCCGTTCCCGCGGGTTCGCACCGGTACGCACCCCGCCCCGCCCCCAGGCGTCCACGCGGATCACCGAAGCTGCCGCGCGCCCTCGGTGCGGTCCCCTGTCACCGGCCGGCTCCCCGGAGGAACCGTGTCGTTCCACCCCCGTACCACCGCGGCGTTGCGCCTGCTCGCCGTGCTGCTGCTGGCGGCCTTCGCCGCGGCGACGGCCGGGTGCCTGCACCCTGCGGACGCCGCACCCCACGGGCACGCGTCCGCATTCGCGGGCGCCCACCCGCCGCCCCGCACCCCCACGCGCACGCGCCCTCCCACCACCTGTTGACCGTGGATTCCCCGGCTTTTCCCGACCCCGGCGAATCCTGTGTCCCGAATTACCCGTCCCTGCCGGTCCAGGAAATCTCGGCGCCCCGCGCCGCCGCATTCCCCGTCCTCCTCGCGGTGCTCCTCGGAATCCGCTCCCCGCACCTCCCCGCGCGCGGGAGGGACCGCCCTTCGGTATTTCCCGCGCGGGCGCGCGAAGGCCGGACCACGCGCACGAGCATCTGCTGCTGGCGCATTTAGGCCTCGTTCGCGCGGCCCCGCCCGCTTTTCGGCGCGGCCGCCCGCTCCCGTCCCGTACGGAACCAGCCGTCCCACGCATGAGAGCCGAGGAAATGTCCTCTCCGTCCACCCACAGCACCGCCCCCGCACCCCTCCACCGCGCCGCCCTCTCCGGGCTCGTCGGCAACACCCCGCTCCTGCACGTGTCCGAGCCGTTCGCCCCCGAAGGCCACGGCTTCTGGGCCAAGCTGGAAGGCTTCAACCCGGGCGGCATCAAGGACCGCCCGGGCCTGCACATGGTCGAACGGGCCCGTGCCCGCGGCGAACTCCGACCGGGCGCCCGGATCATCGAGTCCACCAGCGGCACCCTGGGTCTCGGCCTGGCCCTGGCCGGCCTCGTCCACGGGCACCCCGTCACCCTGGTCACCGACCCGGGCCTGGAGTCGTCCATGACGAAGCTGCTCACGGCCTACGGCGCCCAGGTCAACACCGTCTCCGAACCGCATCCGACCGGCGGCTGGCAGGAGGCCCGGCGCGAACGGGTGCGCCGGCTGATGGACCGGCACCCCGGTTCGTGGTGCCCCGACCAGTACAACAACCCCGACAACACCACCGCCTACACCCCGCTCGCCCTGGAACTCGCCGCCGACCTCGGGCACGTCGACGTCCTCGTGTGCAGCGTCGGCACCGGCGGCCACTCCGCCGGCGTGTCCCGGGTCCTGCGCCAGCTCTACCCCCAGCTGGAACTCGTCGGCGTGGACACCATCGGCTCAACGATCTTCGGCCAGCCCGCCCGGCCGCGGCTGATGCGCGGCCTCGGATCGAGCATCTACCCCCGCAACGTCGCCTACGGGAACTTCACCGAGGTCCACTGGGTGGCACCGGCCGAGGCGGTCTGGGCCTGCCGGCAGCTCGCGTCCTCCCACTACGCGACCGGCGGCTGGAGCGTCGGCGCCGTCGCCCTGGTCGCCGGCTGGCTGGCCCGCACCCGCCCGGCGGACACCCGGATCGCGGCGATCTTCCCCGACGGGCCGCAGCGGTACCTGGGGACCGTGTACGACGACGACTACTGCGCCGCCCACGGCCTCCTCGACGGCCCGCCCGCGGCCGAACCGGAGGTCATCGGCCGGGTCGACGAGAAGGAGGTCGCCCGCTGGACGCGCTGCGCGGCGGTGGTCGACCCGCTGGCGGACGCGGCCGGCGCCTCCGCGGCACGGGACGCCGAGGGTCCGGGCCGGTGAAGGGCACGCTCGCGCAGGTGCGCTCGTACGAGAGGAGCGTCCAGTTGTTGATGGTGAACCAGTTCACCATCAACCTCGGCTTCTACATGCTCATGCCGTACCTCGCCGCGCACCTCTCCGGGTCGTTGGGGCTGGCCGGCTGGGCCGTCGGGCTCGTCCTGGGCGTCCGCAACTTCAGTCAGCAGGGCATGTTCCTGGTCGGCGGCACCCTCGCCGACCGGCTGGGCTACAAACCGCTGATCGTCGCCGGCTGCCTGCTGCGCACCGCCGGCTTCGCCACGCTGGGCCTGGTCGACTCCCTGCCGGCGCTGCTCGCCGCGTCAGCGGCCACCGGACTCGCGGGGGCGCTGTTCAACCCGGCGGTGCGCGCGTACCTCGCGGTGGACGCGGGAGAGCGGCGGGTGGAGGCGTTCGCCCTGTTCAACGTCTTCTACCAGGCGGGCATCCTGCTCGGCCCGCTCGTGGGCATGGTGCTCACCGGGGCGGACTTCCGGATCACCTGCCTGGTCGCGGCCGCCGTGTTCGCCTTGCTGAGCGCGGTCCAGATCCGCAGCCTGCCCGCGCGCCGAGGGGGCGGGGCCGGGCCTGCGGCACCGGGCGGGGCGCGGGAGAAGGTGCTCGCGCAGTGGCGGGGGATCCTCGCCAACCGGCCGTTCCTGTTGTTCTCCACCGTGATGACCGGCTCGTACGTACTGTCGTACCAGGTGTACCTGGCCCTCCCGCTGGAAGTCCGGCGGCTGGGCGGCGACGGCGCCTTCGGTACGGGCGCGACGGCCGCGCTGTTCGCCGTGTCCGGGCTGGGCACCATCCTCTTCCAGACCCGCGTCACCGCGTGGTGCAGGGCCCGGATGGCGCCCGGGCGGGCGCTGGCCTGGGGACTGCTCACCCTGGGCGCGGCCTTCGTGCCGCTGCTGCTGGCAGCGGTCGTACCGCTTCCGGAGGGCGGTGGATGGCGGTGGCTGACGGCCGCCGTGCCCCCGCTGCTCGCGGCGGCGCTGCTCGCCCTCGGCACGATGATCGCCTACCCGTTCGAGATGGACACCCTCGTCCGGCTCTCCGGCGACCGGCTCGTCGCCACGCACTACGGGCTGTACAACACCGTCTGCGGGATCGGGATCACGCTGGGGAACCTGCTCACCGGGGTGGCGCTCGACGCGGCGCGGGGCGCGGGCGCGGCGGCACTGCCGTGGTTCTCGCTGGCCGTGCTCGGCCTGCTGTGCGCGGGCGCGGTGTACGGGCTGCACCGCAGCGGGCGGCTGGCACCCGCCGGCGCCCGCTCCGCGCGGCCGGAACCGGCGAAGGCATGACCGGCGCGAGGGGATGACCGGCGCGGAGGAATGACCGGGGGGCGGGTGCCCGCGGGTGCCCGCCCCTTCCCCTTCGTCGGCCTTCTCCGCTGTCCCGTTCTCCGGGCCGCGTCAGGCGGGCGGGCCCTCCGGTTCCGGCCCCGACCCCGGGCCCGGGCCGATCGGGGCGAGCAGGTTCAGGACGGTGGCCTCCATCGCGTGCCGGGCCTGCTCGGGGGAAAGGCCCGTGGAGCGCCAGTGGTGCCAGGCGCCCCAGGTGGTGACCGCGTCCAGCCCGTTGACCAGGTCGGTGCGGCGCTGCCCCGTCAGGGTGTCGAGTTCCTCGGCCAGCACCGCCTCCAGCCGGGCGCGGGCGTCGGCGAAGGCCTCGTCGACCGTCTGCTGGATGCGCGGCGACGGATGGTCCATGCGCATGATCGCCTTGCGGGCCGGCGTGATCCACTCCAGGATCCGGGCGCGCTGCTCGGCGAGTGCGGCCACCCGCACCGCCCGCGGGCCGCTGGTCGGCAGGGGCCTGATCTGCTCGGCCAGCTGCTCCAGGCGCCGGGTGATCGCGGTGTCCACGAGCTGCGCCATGTCGGCGAAGTGGTGGAACACCGACCGCCGCGAGACTCCGGCGTACGCCGCCACCTTCTCCGCGGGGAACTCCGTCGCCCCTTCGTCCAGCAGGACCAGCAGCGCGTCGGCGATCTTCTCGCGGGTCTGCCGGCCGCGCTCGATCCTGCCGTCCGTCGCCGGTGTCGGTGCGGCTCGCTCCGGATCGTTCTCCACGTCGACCTCCTTCCTCGGATTGACATTGTTGCACCCCGAGTGCAAGCGTAAATGTGCACTCGGAGTGCAACTTGCTTGCGGGCCCTCCGGGCGGCCGGGCCTGCCCGTCCCCGGTGCCCGCGGTCGAACGAGAGGAAGATCCGCACGATGTTCCACGCCCTGGGGCGCAGCTGCGCCGGCCGCCCCGGCCGGGTCCTCGCCGTCTGGCTGGCGGTGCTGCTCGCGCTCGCCGCCGCCGTCCTGGTCCACGGCCGGGCGACCAGCGAGGCCGTGACCATCCCCGGCAGCGACAGCCAGGCGGCCCGCGACGCGGCCGCGGCCTTCCCCGGCCCGCCCTCGGGGAACCAGCCCGTGGTCCTGCACGCCCCGGCCGACGGCGCCCCGCTGACCTCCGACGCGATGGCGGCGGCGGTCCGGGCCGCGGCCGCGGACCTGGCCCGCGTCGACCACGTCGTCGCCGTCACCACCCCGTACGATCCCGCCGGCCGGGCCGCGATGAGCAGGGACGGCCACACCGCGTACCTCTCGGTCGGGCTGGACGTGACCGGCCGCGACATCACCCCGGAGATCACCTCCGCGGTGGTGGCCGCGGCCGCCCCGGCGCAGGCGGCGGGGATCGAGGTCACCCCGGGCGGCGACCTCGCCGCCGCGGCGGACAAGGGCTCCACCGGGCACAGCGAGCTGATCGGCCTGGCGGCGGCCGCCGTCATCCTGTTCGCGGGTCTGCGCCGGGTCACCGCGGCGGGGCTGCCGCTCGTCGTCGGCGTCGTCGGGCTCGTGGTGGCGCTGGCCCTGATCGGGCTGGTCGGGCACGTGATGGACATGCCGTCCTCCGGCGCCACCATCGCCGCCATGATCGGCCTGGGCGTCGGCATCGACTACACCCTGTTCTGCCTGACCCGCTTCCGGGACCTGCTCGGCGCGGGCGTCCCCGTGGTGGAAGCCGCCGCCCGGACCACGGCCACCTCCGGCAAGGCCGCGGCCTTCGCCGGCTGCGCGGTGGCGGCCGCCCTGGCCGGCCTCGCGCTCGGCGGGCTCCCGCTGCTGTACGCCCTCGCCCTCGCCCCCGGGATCGCCGTGATCGTGGCCGTCGCCGCCGCACTCACCCTGCTGCCCGCCCTGCTCGCGCTGCTCGGCCGGCGGCTCGCCCCTGCCCGCACCCCGGTCGGCCCTGCCGCCACCACGGACGACGACCGGGCAGATGCCCCGACCGACGCCCCGGCGGGCGACCCGGCCGACGCCCCGGCGGAGGTCCCTACCGACGCCCCGGCGGGCGACCCGGCCGACAGCCCGGCCGGTGCGCGCTGGCACCGGCTGGCCGCCTACGTCGCCGGCCGGCCCTGGCGCCACCTGCTCGCCGGGCTCGCCCTGATCGCCGTACTGGCCGCGCCCGCCACGCAGTTGACGTTCGGCCAGCTCGACGCCGGGGACAAGGCCTCCGGCACCGACAGCCGCATCGCCTACGAACGGCTGGCGGACGCCTTCGGCCCGGGCGCCAACGGCCCCCTCCAGGTGACCGCCTCCCTGCCCACCCCCGCCGGCGGCCCCGACGACGGGCGCCTCACCACGGTCACCACCGCGCTGGGGCGGACCCCGGGCGTGGCCGCGGTCGGCGCGCCGCAGCTCGCCTCCGACGCCCGTACCGCCCGCTGGCAGGTCACCCCCGCCACCGGCCCCGGCGACCCGGACACCGCCCGACTCGTCGACCGGCTGCGGGAGTCCACCCTGCCCGCGGCCACCGCGGACAGCGGGGCCACCGCCCATGTCGGCGGCGCCACGGCCGCGCAGGCCGACCTCAACGACCGGCTCGCGCACCGGATGCCCGTGATCATCGCCACCGTCGTCGCCGTCGCCGCACTGCTGCTCCTGCTCGCGTTCCGCTCCCCGGTCGTCGCGGCCAAGGCGGCCGTGATGAACCTGTTGTCGGTCGGCGCCGCGTACGGGGTGCTCACGGCCGTGTTCCAGTGGGGTTGGGGAGCCGGGCCCATCGGCCTCGAAGGGCCCGTTCCGATCCCGGGCTACGTGCCCCTGCTGATGTTCGCGGTCCTGTTCGGGCTCTCGATGGACTACGAGGTGTTCCTGCTCACCGCCGTACGGGAGAACTGGCTGCGGTACGGGGACAACCGGCGGGCGGTGGTCGCCGGCCTGGCGGGTACCGGGCGCATCATCACCTCGGCAGCCCTGATCATGGTGAGTGTGTTTCTGAGCTACCTGCTGTCGGAGGACCCCGTGGTGAAGATGTTCGGGATCGGCCTGGCCACGGCCGTCGCCCTGGACGCCACCGTCGTCCGCGGGCTGCTGGTGCCCACCAGCATGGTGCTGCTCGGTACACGCAACTGGTGGCTGCCCGCCCGGCTCGACCGCCTCCTGCCCCACATGGACATCGAGGGCGAGGGCCACGGCGGGGCCGGGTCCGGTGCTGCGGGCCCGCGCGCGGCCGCCCCGGCCGGTGCGGGCTCCGGACCCGCCGGAACCGCCGGACCTGCCGTCACCGCCACCACCGAGCCGAACCCCGCCCCGTGAGGAACCGCATGCCCGCCACCCCGTCCGAGCCCTCCCGTCCGCGCCGGCGCCGCCGCCTGCTGATCGCCGGCGCCGCCCTCGCGGCGCTCGCGATCGCCCTGCCGGCGGCGGACGCCCTCGCCCGCGAGCGCGGCGAGAGCCGGCTCGCCGACCGGATCGCCGCCCGCCACCAGGACCTGCGGTCGGCGCCGCAGGTGCGGATAGGCGGCTACCCCTTCCTGCTCGACGCCGCCCGCGGCAGCCACCCCGAGGTCCGGGTCACGGCCGACGGCCGTGCGCCCGACGGACGGCCGGTCAAGGCCGCGGTGGACCTGAAGGAGGTCACCCAGGGCGCGGACGGCTATTCCGCGGCGGCGGTCGACGCCCGGTTCACCGTGCCGTTCGACGCGCTCGCCGGCGAGGCGGGGAAGGGCGTGCGCCTGTCCGACGCCGGGGACGGCCAACTGCGGGTGGAGCGCAGCGCCTTCGGCATCTCGGCGGTCGTCACGGCCCGGCTCCAGCTGAAGGAGGACACCGTCACCCTCCAGGCGACGAAGGCCACCCTGGCCGGGCGCCCCATCGACCCGGCCAATCCGCTGATCGCCGAGGCCCTCGCCGGGAAGCGGTGGGAGCTGCCCGCCCTGCCGCTGGGGCTGCGCGCCTCGGAGGTCTCCGTGGGCCCCGACGGGGTCACCGCCCGCGCCCACGGCGAACGGCTGAGTCTCAGCTGACCCGGCGGGCCGGCCGGCTGCCCGCCGGCCGGCGCCGCCCGGCTCACTCGTAGCGGTGGAGGAGCGATTCCCGCTCGGCCTGGCGGATCTGCTCCAGCGTCAGGCCGGGCAGGTCCTGCCCGGAGTGGGCGAGGGTGATCTCCGCGGAGCTGGGCGCGGCATCCTCCGGAAGCCATTCCTCCGGCTTCCAGGCGCCGCTGCGCAGGAACGCCTTCGGGCAGTGCTGGTACGCCTCCTCCACCTCGACGACGATCGCGGTGCGCGGGGGCTTGCCGACCGGCGTCAGCCGTTCCAGCAGCTGCGGGTCGGCGCTGATGCAGGCCTTGCCGTTCACGCGCAGGGTGTTGCCCCGGCCGGGGATGAGGAAGACCAGCCCGGCGCGGCCGGTCTCCACGATGTTGTGGACGCTGTCCAGCCGCCTGTTGCCGGTGGCGTCGGGTATGGCGAGGGTGAACTCGTCGAGGACGGCGACGAAGCCGGCCGGCCCGCCGCGCGGTGTCACGTCGCAGTGGCCGTCGGCGTCGGCCGTGGCGACGAACACCAGGGAGGAGCGGCCGATGAAGGCGCGGGCGACGTCGTGGATCCGGTCGACCTGCTTGGCCCTGACCATGGCGCTCGGCGGCTCGTAGAGCTCGCACAGTCGGGCGGTGTCCTGGACGGCGGTGGACTTCAGGGCGTCGAAGATGCGGCCGGCCGGCCGCTGCACAGTGGTCACGTGGCGCCACTATAGGAAACGGGCGCCCGCCCCGGGTTCGGTGGAACCCGGGGCGGGCGCCCGCTGGTCGTCCTGCTGTTGCCGGACCGTCAGGCGCGCGGCGCCGGGAAGGTCGGGTACTCGACGCCCGAGACGTGCTGGACGACGCGGATGACCTGGCAGGAGTAGCCGAACTCGTTGTCGTACCAGAGGTACAGGATCGCGTTGTCGCCGTCGACCTTGGTGGCACCGGCGTCCACGATGGAGGCGTGGCGCGAGCCGACGAAGTCCATGGAGACGGCGTCGGGGGCGGTGGTGAAGTCGATCTGGCGCTTCAGCGGCGAGTGCAGCGAGACGTTGCGCAGGTAGTCGAGGACCTCCTCGCGGGTGGTCTCGCGGCCCAGGCGCAGGCTGAGGATGGCGATCGAGACGTCCGGGACGGGGACGCGGATCGAGCTGCCGGTGATCGGGGCCTTGAGCTCCGGCAGCGCCTTGGCGACGGCGGAGGCGGCACCGGTCTCGGTGATCACCATGTTGAGCGGCGCGGAGCGGCCGCGGCGGTCGGCCTTGTGGTAGTTGTCCAGCAGGTTCTGGTCGTTGGTGAACGAGTGGACGGTCTCCACGTGACCGCGCAGCACGCCGTACTCGTCGTCCATGGCCTTCAGCGGCGGGACGATGGCGTTGGTGGTGCAGGATGCGCAGGACAGGATGCGCTCGTCCGGCTTGATCATGTCCTGGTTGACACCGTGGACGATGTTCGGGACGTCGCCCTTGCCCGGGGCGGTCAGGACGACCTTGTCGATACCGGGGCGCAGGTGCTTGGAGAGGCCCTCGCGGTCGCGCCACTTGCCGGTGTTGTCGATGAGGATGGCGTCCTTGATGCCGTACGCCGTGTAGTCGACCTCGGAGGGGTCGCTGGCGTAGATCACGCGGATCGCGTTGCCGTTGGCGACGATCGTGCTGTTCGCCTCGTCGACGGTGATGGTGCCCTGGAACTGGCCGTGGATGGAGTCGCGGCGCAGCAGGGAGGCACGCTTGACCAGGTCGGCCTCGCCGCCCCCGCGGACGACGATGGCGCGCAGGCGCAGACCGTTGCCGGAGCCGGCCTTCTCGATCAGCAGGCGGGCGACGAGGCGGCCGATGCGGCCGAAGCCGTAGAGGACGACGTCGCGGCCGGTGGAGCGCTCCAGCTTGTTCTCACCGGTGGCGCCGGCGACGGCCTCGGCGGTGAAGTCGGCGACCGACAGACCGCGGTCGTCGGTCTTGTGGTTCGCGGCGAGCATGCCGATGTCGATCTGGGACGGGCCGAGATCGAGGGTGGTGAGAGCCTGCAGGAACGGCATCGTCTCGGTGACCGAGAGCTCCTCGCCGTCGATCTGCCGGGCGAACCGGTGGGTCTTGAGGATGCTGACCACCGACTTGTTCACCAGGGAGCGGCTGTGCAGCAGGATCGTGACATCCCGCTCGCGGTGCAGCTTCCCGATGATCGGGATCATCGACTCCGCGATCTCCTCGCGGTGGTTCCAGTTGGTGAACGAGTCGTCGTTGACAGTCACAGGCTTATCTTTCGAGCTAGGCGGCGCTCATATGCTAACCCCCTCTTAGTTTGATCATTCAAGAGGTACCCCTGTGGGATTCGACCACCCGGCGCTATGAGCACACCGATATGGCTGATCAGTCCGCTTCGCCCGGTCGGTGTGCGGCTTTCCTCCGCTTTGGCAGCGGCTGCCGGCTCCGCGTTGCGGCCGGCCGCAGCGCCCCTCGGTCAGTGACGTACGGCCCCGCGTGCGCGCGCGGTGACGCTGGGGCGTACTCGTTGCGGCGTCCGTACCGGCCGCCGACAGGATCTCTGTCGGTGAGCGCCGGACCGCTGCGGATCAGCCGCGACCCCCGGCTGGTGGCGGGCGCTCCGCGGGACCGGCTCGCCGTGGCCGTCCAGGGCGGGGGCCGGGCCGCGCTGGCGCAGGACGGCCGCCGTGCCGAACTGCGGCCCGGCGACCTGGCGGTGATCGACCTGCGGTCCCCGTTCCGGCTGGAGCAGCGGGAGCGGTTCGGGATGCGCCTGTTCCGCTCCCCCCGCAGGCGGTCGGCGCCTCCCGGGCGCGGCTGGAGCGGCTCACCGGCCGGGCGGTCACCCCGTCGGGCGGGGTGGCCGCGCTGGTCGCGCCGTACCTGGAGACCCTGGCGCGCACCGCCGGCCGGGTGGCGCCGGACGTCGGGGACCTGCTCGCGGGAAGCACGGCCGAGCTGCTGGTGACGCTGGCCCAGGAGCCGGGCGGGGCCCCGCGGCCCGGCCGGGCGGGCCCGGGGGACCCCTGGTGGCGGCCGTGCGCGGTTACGTCGACGAACACCTCGGCGACCCGGCACTCCCCCGAGAACATCGCGGCGGCGCACGGATATCGGTGCGGTACCTGCACCGTTGCGCCGTGCTGCGCGCGGTGGGCAGCGAGGGCGAGTCCGGTCTGGCCTTCGGGCGCTGCGGCCCGGACCCGACCGGCCGTTGCTGCTCCTGGTGGACGACCTGCACCGGGTCGACGCGTCCAGCGCCGCGGTGTTCGCCTTCCTCACCGGCGGATCGCCGACCTGCCGCTCGCCTCCGTCAGCGCGGGCCGCCCGGACGGGGCCGCCGCCGAGGCTGGCCCGTGCACCCCGTCGACGTGCCGGCCCTGGACCCGGCCTACGCGGACGCCCTGCTGCGCCGGCAGCACCCGGGGCTCGCCGCCGGGGCCGCCCGCTGCGTCCTGCCGGAGGCGGCGGGGAACCCCCTCGCCCTGGTGGAACTCCCCTCCCGACTCGACGAGGACCAGCTGCGCGGCATCGTTCCGCTGCCCGAGCGGCTGCCGTTGGGAGCCGGGCCGGAGCGGCTGTTCGCCGACCGGCTGGCCTGCCTGGACGGCGCGGCGGCCCGGGTGCTGCTGCTCGCCGCGCTCGGCGGCCGGGCCTCGGCGCCCGGCGCCGCGACCTGGCTGGGCGCGACGGCGGGGCCCGGGGGCGCCGAGGCGGTCCTCGACCGGATCGAGGCCTCCGGGCTGGCCCGGCCGGACGCGACGGGCCGGCTCGTCTTCCGGCACCCCCTCGTGTGCAGCGCGGCGATCTCCTCGGCCTCGACGGCCGAGCGGCGCCGGGCCCCTCTGGCCCTGGCGCAGGGCCTGGACGCGGACGACCCGCGCCAGCTCGTCCACGAGGCGGCCGCCGCCGAGGGCCCCGACGAGGAGTTGGCCGCCCGCCTCCAGGAGGCCGGCCAGCGGCTCGCCGGCCGGGGCGGCGACGCGGAGGGGGCGCTGCTGATGGACCGGGCGGCCGCCCTGAGCGCCGACCCCGACGCCCGCGCCCGCCGGTTGACCTGGGCTGCGGTGATGGTGGCCCGCGGCGGCCGACTCGCGTACACGGCGCGCCTGGTGGAGGAGATCGGGCGGCGGCCCGTACCGCAGGACATCGCCCCGCTGTTCGCGTACGCCGTCGTGTACGTGCGACCAGAGCCACCACATCGACTGCGAGTCCTCCTCCACCCTGCTGCCCGCGGCTCTGGACGCCCTCGCCGAGGGCGCTGCCGAAGGCCTTGCCGGACTGGCCGAGCAGGTCTCCTGCACACTGCTGCTGGCCTGCGCGTACACCGACGACCCGCGCGGCCGGCGGGCCGTCGACGAGCGCTGCGCGGGCATGTCCGACCTGGCCCGGCTGTGCCTGCGCGCCTGGTCGGACCCGGCGCCCACGGCGCACGGCGTCGTCGGCGAACTGCGCGGGACCGTCGCGCACATGAGTCCGGAACAGGAGGTCGGGGCGGGCTGGCTGCTGCTGTGGACGGCGACCGCCGTCGACGTCGCCGACGCCGACCTGTGGCGCCGCTTCACCGGCCAGCACGCGTACGCCACCCAGGGCTCCATCGCCAAGGCCACCTGCCGCCAGGACTTCCTGCACGGCCGCTGGGACGCGGCCCGCGCCTGCCTGCGCGAGGCCCGCGCGGCCGAGGAGCTCGGCTACCACACCAACGCCCTGCTGTTGCGGCACACCTACGCGTCCTGGCCGGACGAGGCGACGAGGAGGGCTGATCGGCATCGAGCGGTTGATCGGCCCGGCCGCGGCCCGGGCCGGCATGCGGTTCGTCACCGACCACCTGGCCCGGCTGCACGGGCTGGTCGCGCTGGCGCACGCCCGGTTCGAGGAGGCGTACGGCCGCTTCTCCGCCCTCACCCCGCCCGGGGTGCTGCCCCGCGGACTGTCCTGGTTCGGGTCCTGGCTGCGGCGCCGGCGCCCGCGCCTCCGCGCACGACGTACTGCGCGACGCCCACCAGGCGTTCCGTGGTGGCCTGCGGGCCGACCCGTGGGTACGGCGCTGCGCCCGGGAACTGCGCGCGGCCGGACACCCGGTGGACGCCCCGGCCGCCGGACCGGAAGCGCTGACGGGGCAGGAGCTGCGGATCGCCCGGCTCGCCGCCCGAGGGCCGACGAACAAGGAGACAGGCGGGCAGCTGCACATCTCGCCGCGCACCGTCACCGCCCACCTGTACGAGATCTTCCCGCGGCTGGGCACCACCTACCGCGCGGCCCTCGCCCGGGCCCTCGGGTCCGGGTCCGGGTGAGACGGGCACCCGCCGGCTCCGCCCGCCTCACTTCGGGGCGGGGTAGACCCGGGACTGCTTGACGCTGCCGAAGGCGAAGCTCGACTCGATCGAGGCGATGCCGGGGATGGCGTGGATGCGGTTGCGGACCAGGCCCTCGTACGCCTCCAGGCTCTCGATGACGACCCGGAGCAGGTAGTCGCTGCTGCCGGCCATCAGGTAGCAGTCCTGGATGTGCTCGATGACGGCGACGTGCTCCTCGAAGACCCGTACGGCCTCCGCGGTGTGGCGTTCCAGCCGTATCCGGACGAACACGGTGATGGGCAGGCCGAACGCGACCTGGTCGACCATGGCCGTGTAGCCGCGGATCAGACCGGCCTCCTCCAGCCTCCGCACCCGGCGCAGGCAGGGCGAAGGCGACAGCCTGACCCGGTCGGCGAGCTCCTGGTTGGACAGCCGGCCGTCGGCCTGCAATTCGCGGATGATCTGCAGATCGACTGCGTCCATGGTCACTCCTTGGCAGATTCTGCCCCCAAGCTATGCCTGAGCGGCAGAACTGGCAATCGGCTGCCACGGCAAAAGCTCTAGCGTTGCCCCGTGGCCGGATCCGGCCCCTGGATCTGGAGGACATGACCGTGGTCGCCGTGAAGACCGTGCCCGCGCCGGCACCCCCGCGAGGGCGCACCGCCGGTGCCCGCGGGCCCTCCCCGCAGGCCCGGGGCATGATCGCGCTGGTCCTGACCGTGCTGATCTGGGCCGCGTTCGCGCTCAGCGCGCGGGCCCTGAGCAGTTCCTCCCTGCGGCCGGCCGACGCCGCCCTGCTGCGCTTCGGCGTCCCGCTCGTCGTCCTCGCCCCGGCCCTGTGGCGGCGGCGTCGCGCGCTCGCCGCGGTGCGCCCGGCCGCCGCCCTCAAGATCGCCTGTGGGGCGGGGGTGCCGTTCTTCCTGGCCGCGATGTACGGCGGCTCCCTGACCTCGGCGGCGTTCGTCGGCTCGATCGTCCCCGGGATGGTCCCGCTGTTCGTCGCCGCCCTGATGGTGGCCGGCGGGCGGGGCGCGCCCCGCGGCGCCCAGGCCGGCGGGCTCGCGCTGATCGCGGCCGGTGTGGTCGCCCTCGTCTGGCGCTACCTCTTCCCCGTGAACGGCTCGGTGCTGGCCGGCGCCGGCATCCTGCTCGCCGCCAGCGGGCTGTGGGCGCTGTACACCGTCGGGCTGAAGGAGGTGGAGCTCGACCCGGTCGGATCGATCGGCCTGCTCTGCCTGCCCTCGTTCACGGTGATGGCCCTGCTGGTGCTGACCGGGGTGCTGCCCAGCGGCCTGGCGTCCGCGGCCGGCTCCGACATCGCCCTGTTCCTGGTCGTGCAGGGGCTGGGGGTCGGACTGTGCGCGGGGCTGCTGTACGCCTTCGCCATCCGCAGGCTCGGCGCGGAGCGCAGTTCCGCCGTCGGCAGCCTCAGCCCGGTCCTCGTGGTGCTGCTCGCCGTACCGCTGCTCGGGGAGGCGCCGACGCTCGCCGTGCTGATCGGCGTGCCGCTCATCGCCGCGGGGGTCTTCCTCGCCAACCGGCGCCCCCGCGCCCTGCCCCGCCCCGCCTCCGCCAGCTGACCCGCTGACCCCTGACCCGCCGACCCGCCGATCCCCGCACGAGGTTCCCGCAGATGCTTGAGCTCCTCCTCCCGCCGCCCGTCGACCCGCTGTGGGACCTGACCGAGGCCTACGGCGCCGACGCCCGGCCCGAGCGCCTGAACCTGGTCCTCGGCGTCTACCGCGACGACACCGGCGGCACCCCGGTCATGGCGGCGGTGCGCGAGGCCGAGATCCGCCTGGCGGAACGTTCCCTCTCCAAGGAGTACCGCGGGCTCTCCGGCAACCTGGCCTTCAACCGCGCGATGCTGTCGATGGTGCTGGGCGAGGGCGGCGCCGCCGAGCGGGCCGTCGCCGTCCAGACCGTCGCGGGCAGTGGGGCGCTGCGGCTGCTCGCCGACCTGATCTGCCGCACCCGACCCGGTACGACGGTGTGGATCAGCGACCCCGCCTACGTGAACCACCGACCCATCCTGGAAGCCGCGGGGCTGACGGTGCGCACGTACGCCTGGGTCGACGCGGACGGCCTGCCCGACAGCGAGGGCATGCTGCGGGACCTGGGGCAGGCCGGACGCGACGACGTCGTCCTGCTCCAGGGCTGCTGCCACAACCCCACCGGCGTCGACCCGGCCCCCGAGACCTGGGCGGCCCTGGCCGACATGGCCGGGCACGTCGGATGGGTGCCGTTCGTCGACCTCGCGTACCACGGGCTCGGCGACGGCCTGGAGGCGGACCTGGCGGCCACGCGGATGCTGGCGGAGCGGGTGCCGGAGATGCTCGTCGCCATCAGCTGCTCGAAGAACTTCGGGCTCTACAGCGACCGCACCGGCTGCGCGGTGGTCATCGGTGCCTCCAGGGAGTCGCTGCGCCACGTGGAGACGGCCCTGCAGAACGCGGCCCGGACCCTGTACTCCATGCCTCCGGAGCACGGGGCCGCGGTGGTCTCGACCGTCCTGGAGGACGACGGGCTGCGCGCGCTGTGGCGGGCCGAGCTGGACGCCATGCGCGGCCGCGTCGAGGCCAACCGCAGCGCCCTGACCGGGCAGCTGGCCTCGCTCGGCTGGGCCGACCGGGCCGAGTCGCTGGCGCGGCAGAAGGGCATGTTCTCGATGCTGCCGCTGAGCCCCCACCAGATGCTCCGCCTCCGCAGCGGCTTCGCCATCTACGGCACCACCGCGGGCCGCATCAACATCGCCGGCATCCCGGCGGACCGCATCCCCTGCCTGGCCAACGGCATAGCCGCCGTCCTCGCCGAGGAAGCCGACACCGCGGGCCACACCGGCTAGGAGTGTCCTGAAGATCTTGAAATCGCGCCCGACTTGCGCCGCTTTAGGACGATCGACATTTGCTGGCAATCCAGGGTGAGCCGGGCGGTCAGAGCAAGATCTTCAGCGGACTCCTAGGTTCCGTCTCCTCGGTCAGCACCGCACTCGACGAGCACGACGAGGTGCCTGTCTTCCAGACCCGGGAAGCCGGACAACGCACGAGGCGGCGGATGATGAGGCACCCTGCACCTTCTGCCATCTGAGGCACCATGACCGACTACGTACGGGCCGTCATCGACATGCTCGGCCCCCCGGCAGCCGACTGCGCCACCCCCGCCGCCTGGCTGCGCCTGGAAGACGAGCTCGGGCGGTCGCTGCCTGCCGACTACAAGACGATCACCGATGCATACGGGGCCCGCCAGATCAACCATCACCTCTACCTGGACCGCCCGGGGGCGGGTTGGCGGGACCTCGGCGTATGGATGCGGCGTACGTCCCAGCTGTGGTCACAGGAGGAGGCGGTGAAGGAGGGTGTGGAGTCACCCGTCGATCCCCGTGTCGTCTTCGGCCTCCCGGAGATCACCTTTGGCACGGCCGAAGGCCTCATTCCCCTCGCGGGCACCGATCAGGGGCACATCATCTTCTTGGCGCCACAGGTGCATGGCGTCCCCGACGGGATCGCCGTACTGAACAGAGAAGGTGCGTGGGCCGGCCATGCCCTGTCCTTCGCCGAATGGCTCTACCGCTACCTGATCGGCGAGGAGATGTGCGGCTGGAACAGTGCGGTCTTCTATCCCGGGCCCGTGCGTCTGGAATGCCTCCCGACGGAGCCAGGACAGCGGACGCGAGTCGTCCACGGCCCACCGCGAGGCATGTAGACGGGGAAGTCACAGCCGCCTCAGGCCGGCGTTCAGCTCGGGGTCGCGACTCCTACGGGACGTTCTCGCGCGGTCCGGGGACGCAGCGGGGTGCCGCACCGGGCATCGCGAGGCGGTGCACCCTTCCGGTCATGGCACCACTCGCACCGCAACGGGCCCGCGCGGACGTACCGTTCCGGCCCGCCCCCTGGCGGGCCCCGACAATGGCCCGGGGTTCCGCGTGCGGGGTGCGGCCGTCGGCGGTTCGCGCCCCGTCCCGACGCCACCCCTCGTCCCCGGCCCCGCCCGCCCGGCCGTCAGGGCGACGGCACTAGGGTCGGAGCGTGATCGTGCAGAGTCCTGTGGCGGGGGCCGAAGGGCCCTACGACGCCGCTTTCCTCCCCCGCCTGTCCATGACGCTCCGACCGGCCGCCGCCCCCGTCACCGCGCCCGTCGCGAAGCTGGGCGGCGCACCGGTGTGGCTCGGCGAGCCGTGCTGGCCCGTCTCGCCGTCGACGGGTGAGCCGCTGGACTTCGTCGGCCAGTTCCCCGTGCCCGGCGAGCCCGGCGGTACGCCGCGGCTGGCGTACCTGTTCCTCGCGTACGACGACTACGAGACCGGGGGCGAGCGCGCGGACGACGGTGAGGCCGTGCTCCTCGTGCAGCCGGGCGGCCGGATCCCGGATTTCGCCGTGATCGGCCCGGCGGGGACAGGCGGCAGGTCCCTGTGGACGTTCGGCACGGACGGGGAGGACGAGGAGATGGTGCCGGTCGAGTTCCTGGTCGAGCTCGCGCCCGTGCCGCAGGAGGCCGAGGAGGAGTTCGAGGAGGACGGGGTGCTGCCCGTACGCGACTTCCTCGGAGGGCGCCCCGACCACCTCTACCCGGACCGGGCCGGCTGCGCCGCGCCGTGGCGGTTCTTCTTCCGGCTCGGCGACGGCGACGGCGGGCCGTACTTCCTCAACTTCGCGCACGGCGGCGGCTACGCCTACCTCAGCCCGGACGGGCTGGAGGGCCGCTTCACGTGGGAGGCGGCGTAGGCCGGGGGCTCACCACCAGTAGGCGGGGTAGCGGGGGGCCTTGGGGCGCATGCGCGAGGCGGCGTACCCGGTGAGGACGAGCAGGACCGTCGACCCGAGGAGGAGGGGGACGAAGCGGCCGGGCGCGGGGGTCTGCAGGACGACGATCACCGCGCTGGCGCAGCCCGGCGAGTGCGGGGTGCGGGCGGCGGTGTTCGCGGCCAGGGCGAGGCCGCCGGCGACGGCCGCGGCCCAGGGGGTGCTGCCCGCGGCGGCGAGCACCGCGTAGCCGACCAGGGCTCCGAGCAGGTGCCCGACGATCACGCTGCGGGGCTGGGAGAGCGGCAGCGCGGGCGCGCTGTGGACCAGGGCGGCGCTGGCGGCGAGGGACGGTATGAGGACCGGCTCGTGGATGACGGCGCCGATCCCGACGAGCGCGAGCAGGACCAGGGTGGCCGCGCTGATGCTGTGGGCCGCGGCGGCGGGGGTGGGGCGCGCGGGCGCGCGCGGCGGGGTGACGGTGCTCATGGCGGTGGGTTCCGGGCGGGCAGGGGGCGAGGGCGGGCGGCGCGGTCGGCGCTGCCGGTGCGGCAGCACGGCCCGTGATCGACAACGGCCCTGACCTTGTGCCGACGCTTCGGTGGAAACCGGCACAGTCCGCCCACGACCCTACCGCCCCGGGTGGTCCGGGCGACCGCCGGGGGTGCGCTCCCGGTACCCGGCGGGGCGTCGTCGCAGGCCCGGCCGGGTACCGGGAGCGGTCCGGCCGCGGTCCGGCGGAACCTGATCCATCATCAGGTCAGTTGTCCCGGACTCTTGACTCTCCGGTCGGCAGTAGCGATCCTCGTCGCAAATTCGCGCGGGACATGACAATCGCCGGCCTCGGACGGTCTGCGTCCTCGACCGCGCCCCCCGCCTCCCGATGACGTGAGTGGTGATGACATGACCCGACTACCACCCGGCCGCCGCAGGCCTCTGACGGTCCTCGCGATCCTCCTGGCCGGTCTGATGGCCGTCGGCCTCGGCCCGGTCACCGCAGCCGCGGCCGAACCCGCCGCCGGCGCCGCCGGCGCCGCGGCCGCCCCGGCCGAGACCGGCTGGTGGGTCCCGTCCGCCCGCCCCGGCCCGGACTCCCAGATCAACGTCACGGGCGAGCCCTTCAAGGGCACCGACGCGCAGGGCCGCGTACGCGGCTTCGTCGACGCCCACGACCACATCATGTCCAACGAGGGCTTCGGCGGCCGCCTCATCTGCGGCAAGCCGTTCTCGGAGCTGGGCGTCGCCGACGCGCTCAAGGACTGCCCGGAGCACTACCCCGACGGCACCCTCGCGATCTTCGACTTCATCACCAAGGGCGGCGACGGCAAGCACGACCCGAACGGCTGGCCGACGTTCAAGGACTGGCCCGCCCACGACTCGCTCACCCACCAGCAGAACTACTACGCGTGGATCGAGCGTGCCTGGCGCGGCGGCCAGCGGGTCCTCGTCAACGACCTCGTCACCAACGGGGTGATCTGCTCGGTCTACTTCTTCAAGGACCGCGGCTGCGACGAGATGACCGCCATCCGCCTGGAGGCCCAGAAGACGTACGACATGCAGGCCTACATCGACAAGATGTACGGCGGCCCCGGAAAGGGCTGGTTCCGGATCGTCACCGACTCCGCGCAGGCCCGCGACGTCATCCAGCAGGGCAAGCTGGCCGTCGTCCTCGGGGTGGAGACCTCCGAGCCGTTCGGCTGCAAGCAGATCCTGGACATCAGCCAGTGCAGCCGGGAGGACATCGACCGCGGCCTGGACGAGCTGTACCGGATCGGCGTGCGCAGCATGTTCCTGTGCCACAAGTTCGACAACGCGCTGTGCGGGGTGCGCTTCGACGAGGGCGCCCTGGGCACCGCGATCAACGTGGGCCAGTTCCTGTCCACGGGCACCTTCTGGAAGACCGAGCAGTGCACCGGCCCGCAGCACGACAACCCGATCGGGCTGGCCGCGGCACCCGCCGCGCAGAAGGAGCTCCCCGCGGGCGTGTCGGTGCCCTCGTACGCCGCCGACGCACGGTGCAACACCCGTGGGCTGACCGAGCTCGGCGAGTACGCCGTGCGCGGGATGATGAAGCGCAAGATGATGCTCGAAGTCGACCACATGAGCGTCAAGGCCGCCGGCCGCGCCCTCGACATCCTGGAGACCGAGTCCTACCCGGGCGTGATCTCCTCCCACAGCTGGATGGACCAGGGCTGGCTGGAGCGCCTCTACAAGCTCGGCGGCTTCGCCACCGCGTACATGGGCGGCGCCGAGGGCTTCAGCGCGGAGGCCAAGCGCAACGCCGCCCTGCGTGACAAGTACGGCGTGGGCTACGGCTTCGGCACCGACATGAACGGCGTCGGCGGCTGGCCGGGTCCCCGCGGGGCGGACGCCCCGAACCCGGTCCGCTACCCGTACCGCAGCACCGACGGCGGGTCGGTCATCGACCGGCAGACCACCGGGCAGCGCACGTGGGACTTCAACACCGACGGCGCCGCGCACTACGGCATGGTCCCCGACTGGATCGAGGACATCCGCAACGTCGGCGGCCAGGAGGTCGTGGACGACCTCTTCCAGGGCGCCGAGTCCTACCTGCGCACGTGGGGCGCGTCCGAGAAGCACAAGGCGGGCGTGAACCTCGCCGCGGGGACGTCCGCCTCGGCCAGCTCCACCGAGTGGAACCCGTTCGTCAGTTACGCGGCCGGCCGGGCCGTGGACGGCGACCGCGGGTCGCGCTGGGCGAGCGGCTGGAGCGACGGCCAGTGGCTGCGCATCGACCTCGGCTCGCCGCAGCTCGTCAAGCGGGTCACCCTCGAATGGGAGCGGGCGTACGGCAGGTCGTACCGCATCGAGGTGTCCTCCGACGACGTGAACTGGCAGACCGTCTGGTCCACGACCGCCGGGGACGGCGGCCTGGACACCGCGCAGTTCTCCGGGGTACCGGCCCGCTTCGTACGGGTCAACTGCCTCGGACGCGGCACCCAGTGGGGCTACTCCCTCTACGACGTGGGCGTCTTCAGCAGCTGACGGCAGCTGAACGACACCACAGGGGCAGGCACCGACCCGGCCGGGGCCGGCCGGATCCGCAACCGATCCGGCCGGTCCCGGCCACCCGCGCATTCCCCACGCGCCCTCCACGCCGCACGCCCCAGCACGCTCCCACGGAAGGGAACGGAACACCCATGCCACGGATGCCGTTGGCCGAGCGGCGCCGGCAGCTCACCGAGGCCGCGATCCGCGCGATGGCCCGCGACGGCGTCGCCCGGACCACGACCCGCTCCATCGCAGCGGAGGCGGGCGTGTCGCTGAGCGTCTTCCACTACTGCTTCGACTCCAAGCAGGCGCTGCTGGAATCGGTCATCGAGACGATCACCGACCACTACCTCGGGGTGGTGAAGGAGGCGATCCGGCCGCGCGCCACCCTCCACGAGACGGTACGGGCCGGCTTCCGGGCCTACTGGGACCACGTCCGCGCCAGCCCGGCCGAGCACATGCTCACCTACGAGCTCACCCAGTACGCCCTGCGCCAGCCCGGGTTCGAGCACCTCGCGCGGCGCCAGCACGAGCTGTACTGCGCGACGTACGCCGAGCTGATCGAGCAGGTCCGCGGCGGTCCGGCCTTCGAGCTGAGCGTCCCGGTGCCCGTTCTGGCCCGCTACCTGGCCGCCATGACGGACGGCCTCACCCTGAACTTCCTGGTCCTCGGCGACGGCCGCGCCGCGCAGGACATCCTCGACATGGTCACCGCGCACGTCGCCGGCCTGGTCCGGGCCGCGCAGCCGCTCGACCCGGTGGAGCCCCTGGAGGCTCCCGTCGGCTGACCGGCCGGCGGGCGGGCCGCCCCGCCTCAGTCGAGGACCGGGTGCACCTCCGGGTGGGCGTCCCACCACGCCCGGTGGAAGGGGTTGTTGTCCACGTTGGCCAGGTACGCCCCGGCCGCCGCCCGGTAGAGCAGGTCGGCCTGCCCGTTCGACACCGTCGAGCGGTTCCACGCCAGCCGGATCCGGCCACTGATCGGGGTGCCGAGCAGCGGGCGCATCACCGTGCCCTCGACCGCCGGGGCGGTGGGCTGGGTGAGGGAGATCGCCCGGCCGGCCGCGACCAGGTGGTGGCGCATCTGCCGGTCGGTGATCCGGTAGCGCAACGAGGGTACGAAGCCGGCCGCGGCGCAGGCCGCGACGAGCGCCTCGGGGCCGCCGTCGTCGTCCTCGACCAGGGTCATCCACTGCTCGCCCGCGAGGTCGGCCAGGTCGAGGGCCGCCCGGCCGGCCAGGGGGTGGCGGGTGGCCATGCGGATGCAGAACGGCTCCTTGGGGATCAGGGTCCTGGCCAGGGCGCCCCGGGGCAGCGCCACCTCGTGGTCGTTGACCTCGCCGTAGAGGACGACGTCGTACCGGCCCGCGCCGAGCATCCGTACCAGCGCCGTGACCGAGTGCTCCACGTCCACGGTGATCTCCCGGCCGGACAGGGTGAGGTCCGTACGGGCCAGCAGGTCGTCGACGAGCACCAGCAGGATGCAGCCGAGCCGCAGCGGGGTGTCGGTGGCCATGGTGCGGGTCTCGGCGCCGAGGGCCTCCATCTCGTTCAGTACGCGGCGGGCCTTCGCCAGGACGTACTGGCCGAGCGGGGTGGGCTCCACGCCGGCACGGCCGCGGACGAAGAGCTCGCCGCCGGTGACCCGCTCGATCCTGCGGAGCTGGGCCGAGAGCGCGGGCTGGGAGACGCCCAACCGTCGTGCCGCGCCGCCCAGGCTGCCGGCCTCGGCTATCTGGCAGACGGCTTGCAGATGCCTCAACTCCAGCTGCATCCCGGCAGCTTACGAAGCGTGATGCGGCCCGTACATAACGCGGACCTTATGCCTGCAGAGATGTCCCAATCTCGCCATGTCCACGCCCATACTCGGCGGCGAACGAGCCAGCCCCCCACCCCCCACACGATCGGAGTGGACTCTTGCAGCCCACGAGATGGATGGCTTCCGTGGCGGCCATGGCGCTGACCGCCGGCCTCGCCGGCACGCTGGCCGGCGCGGCACACGCCGCCGAACCCGCCCGAGCCGTCGGAGCCGCGCAGCCCTCGCCCGCGGAGCGGGCCATAGCCGCCGCCGACGCGGCGGTCAGGAGCGGTCTCGACACCCTGGTCAACGCGGCCCAGCAGCAGTACGACCGGCGCCAGGTCACCCCCTGGGTGCAGGACCTGTACTCGGTGGCCTACGAGCGCAGCTACCGCGGCCTGCCCGTCGTCGGCGGTGACGCCGTGGTCCTGGCCGACGGCCAGGGCCGGGTCCGCGCCGTGCAGTCGGCCTCGTCGACCGTGATCGACGTGGCGACCACCCCGTCCGTCAGCGCGAAGACGGCCGAAACCACCTCCCGCAAGGAACTGGCCGCCGTCGACAAGGTCGAGAGCAGTCGCCTCGTCGTCCGGCTCAAGGACGACCGGCCGTACCTGGCCTGGGAGACCGTGCTCTCCGGGAGCACCAAGGACGCGCCCAGCCGACTGCACGTGTTCGTGGACGCCCGGACCGGCAAGGTCGTCGACCGCCACGACGAGGTCGTCGCCGGCACCGGCAACAGCAAGTGGAACGGCCCGAACCCGCTCACCATCGACACCACCGCCTCGGGCGGCTCCTACTCCCTGCGCGACCCGAACCGGACCGGGCTGAGCTGCGCGGACTACAGCACCGGCAGCGTCTTCACGAAGTCCACGGACTCCTGGGGCACCGGCAACCCCACCTCCAAGGAGACCGGCTGCACGGACCTGATGTTCGCCGCCCAGAAGCAGTGGGACATGCTCGGCCAGTGGCTGGGCCGCAACGGGGTCGACGGCTCCGGCCGCAGCTTCCCCGCCAAGGTCGGCTTGGGCCAGCTCAACGCCTACTGGGACGGCAGCTCGGTCACCATCGGGCGCAACAGCGCCAACGAGTGGATCGCCGGGATCGACGTCGTGGCCCACGAGTACGGGCACGCCGTCGACTCCACCACCCCCGGCGGCACCTCCGGCCAGGAGGCCGGCCTCGGCGAGGGCACCGGCGACATCTTCGGGGCGCTGACCGAGGCGTACGCCAACGAGCCCGCCCCCTACGACACCCCGGACTACACGGTCGGCGAGGCCATCAACCTCCAGGGCCGCGGGCCGATCCGCAACATGTACAACCCGTCGGCGATCAACAACGACCCGTCCTGCTACAGCTCCGCGATCCCCGGCACCGAGGTGCACGCGGCGGCAGGCCCGCTCAACCACTGGTTCTACCTGCTCGCAGAGGGCAGCAACCCGGGCGGCGGCAAGCCGAGCAGCGCCACCTGCAACGGGTCCACGGTGACCGGCGTCGGCGTCCAGAACGCCGGCAAGATCTTCTACGGCGGGATGCTGCTGAAGACCAGCAGCATGTCGTACAAGAAGTACCGGACGGCGACCCTCGGCTCGGCCAAGTCCCTCGACCCGGCCACCTGCAACCTGTTCAACAGGACCAAGGCCGCCTGGGACGCCATCAGCGTGCCCGCCCAGACCGCCGACCCGACCTGCACCCCCAGCGGCCAGAACGACGACTTCTCCCTGGCCCTGAACCCCGCCTCGGGCACCGTCCCACAGGGCGGCTCGGTCACCGCGACGGTGACCACCAGCACCACCAGCGGCCAGGCCCAGCAGGTGGCCCTCACCGCGTCCGGACTGCCGTCCGGGGTGACCGCCACCTTCAGCCCGGCCACCGTGCAGTCCGGCCAGTCCGCGACGCTGACCCTGTCCGCCTCGGCCAACGCGGCCCCGGGGGCCTCCACCGTCACCGTCAAGGGCCAGGGCCCGAGCCTGGCGCACACCGTCGACTACGCGCTCAACGTGGGCGGCACCCCGCCGGGCACCACCCCGCCGGACATCAGCGTGGCCAACGTGCAGGCGCACCTGACCCAGCTGAACACGATCGCCTCGCAGAACGGCGGCCACCGCCGCGCCGGCAGCGCCGGGTACACCCAGTCGCTGGCGTACGTGAAGGGCAAGCTCCAGGCGGCCGGATACACCGTCACCGAGCAGGCCTGCACCTCCTGCACCTACCCGTCCAACAACCTGATCGCCGACTGGCCCGGCGGACCCGCCGACCAGGTCGTCATGTTCGGCGCGCACCTCGACGGCGTATCGGCCGGACCGGGCATCAACGACAACGGCTCGGGCTCGGCCACCCTGCTGGAGAACGCGCTCGTCCTCGCCCAGAAGAACCCGTCCCTGACCAAGCACGTGCGGTTCGCCTGGTGGACCGACGAGGAGCAGGGGCTCAACGGCTCCGAGTTCTACGTGGGCCGGCTCGGCAGCGCCGACAAGGCGGCCATCAAGGCGTACTACAACTTCGACATGGTCGGCTCGCCCAACGGCGGCTACTTCATCAACAACCTGAACTCCGCCGCCGGCGCCCCGCTCAAGGCGTACTGGACCTCCCTCAACCTCGCGCCCGAGGAGAACACCGAGGGCCAGGGCCGCAGCGACGACTACTCCTTCCAGCAGGCCGGCATCCCCACCTCCGGCTACGCGGCCGGCGCCAGCGCCCGCAAGACCTCGGCGCAGGCGGCGAAGTGGGGCGGCACCGCGGGCGCCGCGTACGACAGCTGCTACCACAGCTCCTGCGACACCGCGAGCAACATCAACGCCACCGTCCTGGACCGCAGCGCGGACGGTGTCGCGTACACCGTCTGGCAGCAGGCGGTGGGCGGCGGCACCCCGGCGCAGGACTTCTCGATCGGCACCTCGCCGGCCTCCGGCTCCACCGAGCCCGGCGGCAGCGTCACCTCCACCGTCAACACCACCACCGTCAGCGGCAGTCCGCAGACGGTCGCCCTCACCGTCTCCGGAGCCCCGGCCGGCGTGACCGCGACGCTGAACCCGGCGTCCGTGCAGTCCGGCAGCTCCTCGACGCTCTCGGTCCAGGTCGGCTCCGGCACGGCGGCGGGCACGTACACCCTGACCGTCACGGGCACCGGCACGGTCGGTCACAGCACCACCTACACGCTGACCGTCGGGGGCGGCGGCAGCTGCACCCCGCGCCAGGTCGTGGTCAACGGCGGCTTCGAGAACGGCAGCAGCCCCTGGACCGCCACCACCGGGGTCATCACCAACCAGTCCGGCCAGGTCCCGCACAGCGGCTCGTACATGGCCTGGCTGAACGGCTACGGCAGCACGCACACCGACAGCGCGTCCCAGACGCTGACCCTGCCGGCGGGCTGTGCCACGGCCCGGCTCTCCTTCCAGCTGCACATCGACACCGACGAGTACGAGGACGTGGTCTACGACCGGTTCACCGTCTCCGTCGGCGGCCAGACGCTGGAGACCCTCTCCAACGTGGACGCGGCCCCCGGCTACGTCCTGAAGGGCTACGACGTCTCCCGGTTCGCCGGGCAGACCGTCACCCTGCAGTTCCGGGGCACGGAGGACGCGTCCCTGCAGACGTCCTTCGTCGTGGACGACGTCACCCTCCAGGCGAGCTGACGCCCGCCCGGCCCTGACCCGGCTCCGGCACACACAGAGCGGGACGGGGGGGGGGGGAGCGGGGGGGGGGGGGGGGTGGTCGGCCTGGTGGGGGGGGGGTACCCCGATAA
>NZ_JBVHVT010000099.1:0-28755 GCF_055564695.1 Streptomyces sp. NPDC029014 | reverse complement strand
CCCCCCCCCCCCCCCCCCCCCCCCCCCCCCCCCCCCCCCCCCCCCCCCCCCCCCCCCCCCCCCCCCCCCCCCCCCCCCCCCCCCCCCCCCGCCCGCGCGGTGGCGGGCGCGGCCGGGCCGGCCGTCAGGCCGTCACAGCCGGGGGTCGACCGGCTCCGACTCCAGGGCGAGCACCGCGAAGACCGCCTCGTGGACCCTCCACAGCGGTTCGCCGTCCGCCAGCCGGTCCAGGGCCTCCAGCCCGAGCGCGTACTCGCGCAGCGCGAGCGACCGCTTGTGGCCCAGGTGGCGCGCGCGCAGCCGCTCCATCTGCTCCGGGCGCGTGTACTCCGGCCCGTAGATGATCCGCAGGTACTCCCGGCCGCGCACCTTGATGCCGGGCTGGACCAGGCGTCCCCGGCCGTCCCGGGCGTAGGCCTGGAGCGGCTTGACGACCATGCCCTCGCCGCCGGCGGCCGTGAGGTCCAGCCACCAGTCGGTCCCCGCCCGTACGGAGTCCGGGTCGGCGGTGTCCACCAGGATCCGGGCGGTGCGGCGCAGCAGCCCGGTGCCGGCCGCCTCGTCGGCGGCGACGAGCCGGTCCAGCCAGAACAGCTGCTCGTCGTGGGGCACGGCGGCCAGCGACCGCCCGGCCGCGGCCAGCAGCTGGAACGGGGCGAACCGTACGCCGTCCAGCCCGTCGGTGGTCCAGCAGTAGCGGCGGTAGGCGTCGGTGAACCGGGCGGCGTCCGCGGCCCGCTCCTGCTGGCGCTCCAGCAGGCCGCCGGTGTCCACGCCCCGCCCGGCGGCCGCGGCCAGGGCGGCGATCGCGTCGGGGAAGACGGCGCGGGAGGCCGCGCCGACGGCCGCGTACTGGTGGCGCAGCAGCCCGGCGGACTTCAGCGACCAGGGCAGCAGCTCCCCGTCGAGGAGCAGCCAGTCCGTGTCCAGCTCCTGCCACAGGCCCGCGTCGGTGACGGCGGTCCGGATCCGGGCGAGGACCTGCTCGGTGACCGCCGGATCGGGGAAGAAGGGCCGGCCGGTACGGGTGTAGACGGAGCCCGTGGCGGTGCCGTCGGTGCCGAACCGCTCCCGGGCGGCGTCGGCGTCCCGGCACACCAGGACGGTGGCGCGGGAGCCCATGTGCTTCTCCTCGCAGACGACCTGGGCGATGCCGTCGGCCCGGTACTGGGCGAAGGCCTCCGCCGGGTGCTCCAGGTGGTGGCCGTCCTTCGAGGTCGCCGCGGGCGCCATCGTCGGCGGCAGGTACGGCACCAGCCGGGGGTCCACCGCGAAGCGGCTCATGACCTCCAGGGCGGCCGCCGCGTTCTCCTCGCGCACGGCGACGTTGCCCAGGTGCCGGGTCTCCACGGTCCGCCGCCCGTGCACGTCGGCCAGGTCGAGCGGGCGGCCCTCGCGGCCCCCGGGGGCCTCGGCCGCGAGCGGCTTGACCGGCTCGTACCAGACCCGCTCGGCCGGTACGTCGACCAGTTCCCGCTCCGGCCAGCGCAGGGCGGTCATCCGGCCGCCGAACACCGCGCCGGTGTCCAGGCAGATGGTGTTGTTGATCCAGGCCGTGTCCGGGACCGGGGTGTGGCCGTAGACCACGGCCGCCTTGCCCCGGTACTCCTCGGCCCACGGGTAGCGCACCGGCAGCCCGAACTCGTCCGTCTCGCCGGTGGTCTCCCCGTACAGGGCGTGCGAGCGGACCCGGCCGGAGGTCCGGCCGTGGTACTTCTCGGGCAGGCCCGCGTGGCAGACCACCAGCCGGCCCCCGTCGAGGACGTAGTGGCTGACCAGGCCGGCGATGAACGCGCGGACCTCCCGCACGAACTCCTCGGGCTCGCGGGCCAGCTGCTCGACGGTCTCGGCGAGGCCGTGCGTCAACCGGACGTCGGAGCCCTTGAGGTGGCGGCCGAGCTTGTTCTCGTGGTTCCCGGGCACGCACAGGGCGTTGCCGGAGCGGACCATGCCCATCACCCGGCGCAGCACGCCGGGGCTGTCCGGGCCGCGGTCGACGAGGTCGCCGACGAACACGGCGGTGCGGCCCTCGGGGTGGACGCCGTCCGCGTAGCCGAGCTCGGCGAGCAGGGTCTCCAGCTCGGAGGAGCAACCGTGGACGTCACCGATGATGTCGAAGGGGCCGGTGAGGTGGGTGAGGTCGTTGAACCGCTTCTCGCGGACGATCTCGGCGTTCTCGACCTCCTCGACGGAGCGCAGCACGTGCACCGTGCGGAAGCCCTCGCGCTCCAGGCCGCGCAGCGAGCGGCGCAGCTCGCGGCGGTGCCGCTGGATGACGTGGCGGGGCAGGTGGGCCCGGTCGGGGCGGGCGGCGTTGCGTTCGGCGCAGACGGCCTCGGGCAGGTCGAGGACGATGGCGACGGGCAGCACGTCGTGCTCGCGGGCGAGCCGGACCAGCTGCCGGCGGGCCTCCTGCTGGACACTGGTGGCGTCCACGACGGTGAGGCGGCCGGCGGCCAGCCGCTTGCCGGCGATGTAGTGCAGGACGTCGAAGGCGTCCTTGCTGGCGCTCTGGTCGTTCTCGTCGTCGCTGACGAGCCCGCGGCAGTGGTCGGAGGAGATGACCTCGGTGGGCTTGAAGTGCCGGCGGGCGAAGGTGGACTTGCCCGAGCCGGTGGCTCCGATCAGGACGACGAGGGACAGGTCGGTGACGGGAAGCACGCGGCGGTCGGTGCTGCCGGCCGGGGAACCGGTGGTCGTGGTGTCGCTGGTCGTGGTGTCGGTGGTCATGCCGCCTCTCCCTCCTTCGGGGTGTCGGTGGTGCGGGTGGTCTCGGTGGTCTCGGTGGGGTCGCCGGCCCGGGTGAAGAGGGCCATCTGCGTGGGCGGGCCGACCTCGGGGTCGTCCTCGCCGACGGGCGTGAACACGACTGCGTAGCCGTGCCGTCCGGCGACCGTCCCGGCCCACTCCCGGAACTCCGCGCGGGTCCACTCGAAGCGGTGGTCCGCGTGCCGGAACCGGCCGGCGGGCAGGGTCTCCCAGCGGACGTTGTACTCGGCGTTGGGAGTGGTGACGAGAACGGTACGGGGGCGGGCCGCGCCGAACACCGCGTACTCCAGTGCGGGCAGCCGCGGCGGGTCCAGGTGCTCGACGACCTCGCTGAGCACGGCCGCGTCGTAGCCGGCCAGCCGCTTGTCGGTGTACGCGAGCGAACCCTGCAGCAGCCGTACGCGCCCGCTCTGCTTCTCCCCCATCCGGTCCAGCCGCAGCCGCCGGGCCGCGGTGCCCAGGGCGCGCATGGACACGTCGACACCGGTGATCTCGGTGAACGACACGTCCCGCAGCAGCTCCTGCACCAGCTGGCCCTGGCCGCAGCCGAGGTCGAGGACCCGGGCGGCGCCGGCGGCGCGCAGCGCGGCGACGATCGCCCCGCGGCGCCGCACGGCCAGCGGCACGGGCCGCTCGGCGGTGTCGGTGTCCTCGTCTACGGCGTTGTCGAGGTCCTCGGGCTCGCTGCCGTCGGCCTCGGCGAGGCGGGCCAGTTCCAGGCGCTCCAGGGCGTCCCGGGTGAACCGCTGGTGCCGGGCCAGGTAGCGGGAGGCGATCAGGCCGTGCTCGGGGTGCGCGGCGAGCCAGCCGTCGCCGGCCCGCAGCAGCTTGTCCACCTCGTCCGGGGCGACCCAGTAGTGCTTGGCGTCGTCGAGCACCGGCAGCAGGACGTACAGCTGGCGCAGCGCGTCGGTGAGCCGCAGCTCGCCCTCCAGGACGAGCCGTACGTACCGGGAGTCCCCCCACTCGGGGAACTGTTCGTCCAGCGACAGCGGCTCGGGGCGTACGAGGTCCCAGCCCAGCGGGTCGAACAGCCGGTGCACCAGCTCCGCCCCGCCGCGGGCGGGCAGCGCCGGGATCTCGATCCGCAGCGGGCGGACCTGCTCGACGAGCTCCGGGCGGGCGGTGCAGCGGCCGTTCAGCGCGCTGCCGAACACCGCGCGCAGGGCGACGGCGAGCAGTGAGGAGGCGGCGTACGGGCGGTCGTTGACGTACTGCGCCAGTGCCGCGTCCGGCGCTCCGCCCCGGCCCTTGCCCTGCCCCCGGCGCACGAGCGCGACGGGGTCCACTTCCAGCAGCAGGGCCGCCGTGCAGCGCTCGGGAGCGGCCTCGGGGTAGAAGACGTGGGCCGTGCCGTGGGAGGTGGGGAACGCCTGCGCCTTGCCGGGATGCTTGTGCAGCAGGAAGCCCAGGTCCGTGGCGGGTCGTTCGGGGGTACCGGTGGTGGAGATCGTCAGGAACACACGCCCGATTCTCATCCTACGCCCGCTGCCGCCGCCTCCTGTTTTTCCGCCGCCCGCGGCGCCCGCCGCGGCTTCGGCTGCTTCGGCGCACGGACTCCGCTTCTTCAGGCGGTGCCGGTTTCGCCCCCCGCGACCTCGGCGGCCAGCCGTGCGATGCGCGTGGGGCCGATGCGGCAGCAGCCCCCGATGAGGCGGGCGCCGGCCCGCCGCCAGGCGGCCGTGGGCCACGGGGCCTCCGGATCGGCGGGGCGGGCCCAGGTGCCGGTGGCCCCGTCCCAGACGGAGCCGTCGTTGGGGTAGGCGAGGAGCGGCAGGTCCGTGACGGAGGCGGCGGCTTCGAGGGCGGGCAGGACGTCCTGCGGGTCGCAGCAGTTGACGCCGGTCGCGATGACCTGCGGGGAGGACGCGGCGAGGGCGAAGGCCTCGGCCGGCGGGCCGCCGGCCCGGGTCCGCCCGGCGGCGACGGTGAAGGAGATCCAGGCGGGGGCGCCCGTCTCGGCGAGGACGGTGACCAGGGCCTCCGCCTCGGCCGCGTCGGGCACGGTCTCCACCGCCAGCACGTCGGGGCCGGCCGCCAGCAGGGCCTCGATGCGCGGACGGTGGAAGGCGGCGAGCTCGCGGACGGTCAGCCCGTACCGGCCGCGGTACTCGGAGCCGTCCGCGAGGACCGCCCCGTACGGGCCGACGGAGGCGGCGACCCACACCTCGTGGTCGGCGGCCTCCGCGGCCCGGGTCGCCAGGGCGACGCTGCGGTGCAGCAGGGCGGTGGTCTCCGCGCGGTCGTGGCCGCGGGCCGCGAAGGCCCCGTACCCCACCTGGTAGCTGGCGGTGATCAGGACCTCGGCGCCGGCCCGCGCGTACGCGGTGTGGGCGGCCTCGACCTGGGCGGGCGCCTCGGCGAGCACCCGGCCCGTCCAGAGGCCGCCGGAGAGGTCGCAGCCCTGGTCGGCGAGCTGGTTGCTCAGGCCGCCGTCGAGGACGACGGCCCTGCGGGACAGGGCTTCGGCGAGCGGTCCGGACGCGCGGGGCACGGTTGCTGCGCCCGGTTCAGTGGAGCTGGGACAGCACCTGGGCCGAGATCAGCTCCAGGTGGTCCAGGTCGTCGAGGTCGAGCAGCTGGAGGTAGATGCGGGAGGCGCCGATGGCCTCGTAGGTGCCGATCTTGTGGACGACCTCGGCGGGCGAGCCCGCCAGGCCGTTCGCCCTGAGCTCGTCGACCTCCCGGCCGATGGCGGCGGCCCGGCGGGCGACCTCGGCGTCGTCCCGGCCCACGCAGACCACCAGGGCGTTGGAGTAGACGAGGTCGTCGGGCTTGCGCCCGGCGGCCTCCGCGGCGCTGCGCACCCGGTCGAACTGCCGCTCGCTGTCCGCGATCGAGGCGAAGGGCATGTTGAACTCGTCGGCGTAGCGGGCGGCGAGGCGCGGGGTGCGCTTGGCTCCGTGGCCGCCGATGAGGACGGGCACCTTGGCCTGGGCCGGCTTGGGCAGCGCCGGGGAGTTCTCCACCCGGTAGTGGGTGCCGGCGAAGTCGAACGCGGCCCCGGGCTCGGTGGCCCACAGGCCGGTGACGATGGCCAGCTGCTCCTCCAGGCGGGACATCCGCTCGGCGGGGAAGGGGATCCCGTACGCCTTGTGCTCCTCCTCGAACCAGCCGGCGCCCAGGCCGAGCTCGATGCGACCGCCGGACATCTGGTCGACCTGCGCGACCTGGATGGCGAGCACGCCGGGCAGCCGGAAGGTGCCGGCGGTCATCAGCGTGCCCAGCCGGATCCGGCGGGTCTCCCGTGCCAGGCCGGCGAGGGTGATCCAGGCGTCGGTGGGTCCGGGCAACCCGTCGGCCGACCCCATCCTCAGGTAGTGGTCAGAGCGGAAGAACGCGTCAAAGCCGAGGTCCTCGGTGGCCTTCGCCACGGTCAGGAGGGTGTCGTAGCTCGCGCCCTGCTGGGGCTCGGTGAAGATACGGAGATCCATGACCTCCATCCTGCCCCCGTCCCACCCCTGCCGGGTGAATCTCGCGGGCCGGCAGGTCCGCGCCGGGTCCGGCCAGTGACCGGCCCGGCCGGGGATCGTTGGCTCGGACGGAGCCGGACCGCCCGGCCCGCGCCGACGGCGCCCGCCGGTGCGCACACCGCCCCTTCCGCCCCGGAAGGGCCAGGGCCGAGGAGACCGCCATGTCCCACGAATCCGGGCACGACGACGCGCGCCGGGAGCCCGGCGGGGCCGCCGAAGAGGGCGCGCCGCAGGGCCTGCTGCAGCAGATGGAGGAGCTGATGGCGGCCCTGAACGCCGACCTGTCGCAGCTCGACGCCGAGCTGCAGTCCTCCGCGGACCGGGCCCCGGGCACGCCGTCCCCCGCGGCCCCGCAGACCGCGGAGGGCGACCGCCCCTCGTACCGCGCGTCCTGACCCGGGCGGCCGCTCCGGCGGACCGGCCCGGGCGGTCCCCGCCGCCGGGCCGCCCGGCCGCCGGGCCGCCCGGCCGCCGGGACGTTCCCCGGTCAGGCCGTGGCCGAGCCCGGCTCGCGGACCAGCAGCAGGCGCAGGATCGCCCGTACCCGGTCGCTCGACTCGTCGGCCGCGTCGATGGACTCTATGCACTGCCAGTACAGGCCCTCGTCGTCCGTCGCGCAGGCCACGCCGACCAGGGCTATCCCCACCTCGCCCAGCAGCTCCTGGAGTCCGAGCAGGGCCTGCCGGACATCGGCCACCCCGCTCAGCTGCGCCGCTCTCGGCGGGTGGTCGGGCACGCGGCCCTCACCGCGCAGGGCGGCTCTGTCGAACACCCCGCAGCCTCTGCCTCCCGCTTCCCCCAGCCCCCGCGCCTCCGATCTCAGCTCGCGCGGTCCGCTGACCGCGAGCCAGTTACCCATGCCCTGGGCCAGTGCCTGGGCCTGCCAGGCCTCGCCCACGATGTCCAGGGCCGCCCCGCTCCGCGCCAGCGCGTGCCGGCCGGCCGCGATGAGCCGTACCGCATCCATATGCCGTCCCCCGTCCGCACGACATCCGCCGTTCTCACCACTACCCAGAGTGAGGGCAATGAGCCAGTAAAGCCAGGGGTATTCGGAAATCTAAGGACACAAACATGGTTGTGAACAACGCCATCACTCCGAAGAGTGACGATTCGGTGTCGAGGTTCCCTCCACAGGGAAGCGGAGTTCGTTCCTCTCGATCTTCGCGGCGAGCGCATCCAGCACATCCACCCCGAGAACCTCGCAGAATTGCAGCAGATACGCGAGCACATCGGCCACCTCGTCGGTCACACGGTGTGCGGTTTCGGGCTTCTCCATGACCTTCGCCGACTGTTCCGGCGTCAGCCACTGGAAGATTTCGACCAGTTCCGCCGTCTCGACACTCAGCGCGACGGCCAGGTTCTTGGGGGTGTGGTACGGCTCCCAGCCGCGCGCGGCGGCGAAGTCGGCCAGCCGCCGCTGGAGTCGGTGCAGCCGCTCCTCGGGGCGGCCCTCGTCCGGCCGCCGTTCGTTCGTCTCGCTCATGACCCCAGGTCTACCACCGCGACCCCCGGGACCCGGCGGGCGGCCGCCGCGGTCTGCGGGCCCACCGCCGCGACGAGGCGGACGTGGCCGCGCGCGCAGGACAACAGGGCCAGCCGCAGCAGCTCGGCGCTCTGCCGCGGATCGAGGCAGTGGTCCAGGCCGTCGGCGAGGACGGTCAGCGCCTGCCGGGCGGAGAGCAGTTCGGCGGCCGGGTCCATGGCGAGCACCCCGGGCCCGGTGAGCAGGACCAGGGCCAGGGCGAGGAACCGGAGTTCGCCCGAGCCGAGCCGCCCCAGCTCGGTGGCGGGCCGCTCGGGCCCGCGTTCCAGCAGTGCGGACACGAGGCCGTCCGCGGCGGCCCGGACGCCGAGGCCCTCCACCGGCCCCGCGCACGCGGTCCGCGCCGCCCCGGTCAGCAGCGCGTGCCGGGTGCCGCACTCCAGCCGGGTCCGGCGCAGTACGTCGGCCAGGTTGGCGCAGTCCTCCAGCAGCCGCCCCTCGCCCTGGGGGACGGGGGCCCGCATCCGCTCGGGCTGCGGATCGCACGGGAACACCGAGCGCAGCGCCACCACGACCTGCTCGGCGGCGGCGAGGACCTGCCGCTGGCCGGCGGTGGCACCGGCGACCCGGAGCGGGAGAAGGGCGGTGCCGAGCCGGTCGTCGGGGAGCGGGGCACGGGTGAACCCGGTGCTGCCGCCGGTCAGCCAGGCGGCCTGGACGGTGCGCCGGCCCGGGTCGCGCAGTGCGGTGCCGAGCAGGATCCGGCCGCCGGCGGAGAGCCGCTCGCCGGCGATCCGCAGCTCGGGCTCGGCCTGCACGGCGAGGTCGAGGCGGACCGGGCCGAGGGGCCCGTCCACGGTGCAGCCGATGCGGAAGCCGCGCCGGCCCTGCCCGTCGGCGCGGGCCCGGTCGGGGATCCGGGACCGCGGGTCGGGGAAGGCCCGGTCCAGGGGGGCTCCGGAGCCGAGGCGGGCCAGCGCCTCCAGGGCGGCCAGGACCTGGGACTTGCCGCTGCCGCTCGGTCCGGCGAAGAGGACGACGGGGCCGAGCGGGAAGACGGCGGCGCGGTGCGCGCCGAAGGCGGAGAGCCGCAGTTCGGTGACGGCCGGCCGCTGGTGCGCTGCGGCGCCGGGCAGGTCCTCCGCCGCGGCCCGGGGGTGCGGCGGGGCCGCCCGGGCGGTGTCCGGGGTGGCGTCCATGCGCCGGACGGTACGGGCCGCCGGACCCCCTCCGGGTCCGGCGAACCGTTCCGTCGTGGTGACGTTCCTACGATCGGGGGACGGCCGCGGCCGCGATCCCCTCGACCTCGGTGCCGACGGGGGCCAGCAGGAAGACGTTCCGGTCGACGCGGTGCATCCCGCTGCCGAGACCGAAGACGACGCCGCTGCTGAAGTCCAGGATGCGCTTGGCGACTTCGGTGTCCGCGCCGGTGAGGTCGAGCAGCACCGGGATCTGCGCGATCAGGTACTCGGCCACTTCCCGGGCGTCGGCGAAGATCTGGACCCGGATCACGACGAAGCGGCGCTGCTCCGCCGCGGACGCCTTGGGGGTCGCGGGGATCGTGCGGTGGTCCACCCGGGAGGGCCACTCGTTGCGACTGCGCAGGGGGACCACCTGCGCGAGCCCCTCCCACTGTTCGTCCGTGACGTCGTACCTGCTCACCGGGCCGCCTCGACCGTGCGCTTCATGTGCATCCCCCCATCCTCTCGCCTTTCACCCGTTCAGCCCAACAACGACACGGAGTGGCGCGATCCGGGGTTCACCCCACCCCCGGCATGGGTTAGGTTAGGCATACCTAAGTGACCGGTGAGGGAGAGATGCGCATGTCCACCGACGCCGAGCGGGTCCGGTCGATCCTGGCCGCCGCCCATTCCATGACCGTGACCGTCGACGGGCTGGCCACCGAGGTCCGCCACCTCGACGGCACGGACCCCCTCGGCCGGCTCCACCTCCACCCCGCCGAGCCCGGCGGCCACGCCGAGCACCGGCCGGCCGTCCGGCTGGAGTTCACCGACGTCGCCCCCACCCCCGTACGGGACCGGGTGCGCGCCCGCGTCACCCTCCTGGGACGCCTCCTCACCCCGTACGCGGACGCGGACACCGCCCCCGACACCTCCACCTGCATGGAGTTCGACCGGGCCGTCCTCGAAACCGCCGACGGCCGTCGCGCCCACGTCGGCCTGCACGAGCTGGAGGCCGCCTCCCCCGACCCGCTCGCGACCTACGAGGCCGGCATGCTCACGCACCTCCTCGACGACCACGCCGAACTCGTCACCCTCCTGCTCCGCCTGGTCCGACCGGCGCCGACCGCCGCCCTCGTCCGCACGCTGCCGCTCGCCATGGACCGCTACGGCATCACCCTGCGCCTGGAGGAGGCCCGCGGCCACCGCGACGTCACCCTCCCCTTCCCCTCGCCGCTCGACGACGTGGAACAGTCCGGCGTCCAACTGCAGGCCCTGTTCAGCGCGGCCCGCCGCCGCTCCCACCGCAACACCCTCCCCGCCTGAGCGACGCGCCCGGGACGCGGACCCGTTTCCGGCCCGCAACCCGTACCCACCCCGGACCTTCCCTGCTCGTCCGTGCCCCCTCCCCCCTCACCTGAGAGGGGGAGATCACATCCGGTGGTTATGGTCCTCCTCTAGGTGACCCCCCTAGCATTCGGGCCATGACGGTCCTGCCTGACGACGGGCTCTCCCTGGCCGCCGAGTTCCCTGACGCGACACATGAGCAGTGGCAGCGCCTGGTTGAAGGCGTACTGCGCAAGTCCGGCAAGGACGTATCCGGCGAGGCCGCGGAAGACGCGTTGTCCACCAAGCTCGAGGACGGGCTCACCACCCGCCCGCTGTACACCGCGCCCGAAACGCCCGAGACGCCCGGCGACACCGGCTTCCCCGGATTCGCCCCCTTCGTGCGCGGCGGCAGCCCCGCCGGTACGTCCGCCTCCGGCTGGGACGTGCGGCAGCGGCACCTCGGTACCGACCCCGCCCGGGTCAACGAGGCCGTCCTCGCCGACCTGGAGAACGGCGTCACCTCCCTCTGGCTGAGCCTGGGCCGAAACGGCCTGCCCGTGGAGTCCCTGGGGCGGGCCCTGGACGGGGTGTACCTGGACCTGGCGCCCGTCTCCCTCGACGCCGGCGCCGCGTACGCCGCGGCCGCCCGCGCCCTGTTCGCCCTGTACGCCGAGCGCGGGGTGACTCCCGGGGCCGCCCGCGCCGTCCTGGGCGCCGACCCGCTGGGCCACGAGGCCCGTACCGGCGAGGAGTCCGACCTCGCCCCGGCCGTCGCCCTCGCCCAGGAGGCGGCCGCGCACTGGCCGGGCGTGCGCGCCCTGTCCGTGGACGTTCTGCCGTACCACGAGGCGGGCGGCTCGGCCGCCGAGGAGCTGGGCCTGTCGTTGGCCACCGGCGTCGCCTACCTGCGCGCCCTCGACGGCGCCGGACTCGGCGTCGAGGCCGCCCTCGGCCAGCTGGAGTTCCGCTACGCGGCGACCGCCGACCAGTTCCTGACCATCGCCAAGTTCCGGGCCGCGCGCCGGCTGTGGGCCCGCGTCGCCGAGGCCTGCGGGGCCCCACAGGCGGGCGCCCAGCGCCAGCACGCCGTGACCTCGCCGGTGATGATGACCCGCCGCGACCCGTGGGTGAACATGCTGCGCACCACCGTCGCCTGCATGGCGGCGGGCGTGGGCGGCGCGGACGCGGTCACCGTGCTCCCCTTCGACCACGAGCTGGGCCTGCCGGACGCGTTCGCGCGCCGCATCGCCCGCAACACCTCCTCGATCCTGCTGGAGGAGTCGCACCTGGCCCGCGTCATCGACCCGGCCGGCGGCTCTTACTACGTCGAGCGGCTCACCGACGAACTCGCCGACGCCGCCTGGGAGTTCTTCCAGACCGTCGAGAAGGCCGGCGGCCTGCCCGCCGCCCTGCGCTCGGGCCTGGTCGCCGACCGTCTGGCCGCGACCTGGGCGCAGCGCTCCGCGCGCCTGGCCAAGCGCCGCGAGCCCGTCACCGGCGTCAGCGAGTTCCCGCTGCTGACCGAGCAGCTGCCCGAGCGCGAGAACGCCCCCGAGGCCCCGTCCGGCGGGCTGCCCCGGGTCCGGCGCGACGAGGCGTACGAGGCGCTGCGCGCCCGCAGCGACGCCCACCTGGCGGCGACCGGCGCCCGGCCGCGGATCTTCCTCGCGGCGCTCGGCACCGCGGCCGCGCACACCGCGCGCGCCACGTTCGCCTCCAACCTGTTCCAGGCGGGCGGCATCCAGCCGGTCCACGACCCGGTGTCGGTGGACGCGGCGACGGCCGCCGCGGCGTACGCGGCGAGCGGCGCCGACGGCATGGCCGTACTGTGCTCCAGCGACGCGCTGTACGAGGAGCAGGCCGAGGCCGTGGCCGCGGCCCTGCGCTCGGCGGGCGCGACGACCGTCTTCCTCGCGGGCAGGCCCGGCACGGCGGCCGACGCCGTCGACGAGTACGTCTACGCCGGCTGCGACGCCGTCGCGGTGCTGTCCTCCGTTCTCGACCGGATGGGAGTGGCCCCGTGAGCGGCATCACGACCGGCAGCGGCATCCCCGACTTCTCCGACCTCCCGCTCCGCGGCACGGGCGGCGCCGCCCCGGCCTCCGAGGACCAGTGGCGCAGCGCCGTCAAGGAGTCCACCGGCACCGCCCCGGGCGACCTGGTGTGGGAGACGCCCGAGGGCATCGGCGTGCAGCCGCTGTACACCGGGCGGGACCTGGAGGGCGTGGACTTCCTCCGGACCTACCCGGGCATGGCCCCGTACCTGCGCGGCCCGTACCCGACCATGTACGTCAACCAGCCCTGGACGATCCGCCAGTACGCGGGCTTCTCCACGGCCGAGGAGTCGAACGCCTTCTACCGGCGCAACCTCGCGGCCGGCCAGAAGGGCCTGTCGGTGGCCTTCGACCTGCCGACGCACCGCGGTTACGACAGCGACCACCCGCGCGTGACGGGCGACGTCGGCATGGCGGGCGTGGCGATCGACTCGATCTACGACATGCGGCAGCTGTTCGACGGGATCCCGCTGGACCGGATGTCGGTGTCGATGACGATGAACGGCGCGGTGCTGCCCGTCCTCGCCCTCTACATCGTGGCGGCCGAGGAGCAGGGCGTCTCCCCCGACAAGCTCGCCGGGACCATCCAGAACGACATCCTCAAGGAGTTCATGGTCCGCAACACCTACATCTATCCGCCGAAGCCGTCGATGCGGATCATCTCGGACATCTTCTCGTTCACCTCGCAGAAGATGCCGCGGTACAACTCGATCTCGATCTCCGGATACCACATCCAGGAGGCCGGGGCGACGGCGGACCTGGAGCTGGCGTACACGCTCGCGGACGGTGTGGAGTACCTGCGGGCCGGCCGGGAGGCGGGCCTGGACGTGGACGCGTTCGCGCCGCGCCTGTCGTTCTTCTGGGCGATCGGCATGAACTTCTTCATGGAAGTCGCCAAGCTGCGCGCCGCCCGCCTGCTGTGGGCGAAGCTGGTCAAGCAGTTCGACCCGAAGAACTCCAAGTCGCTGTCCCTGCGCACCCATTCGCAGACCTCCGGCTGGTCGCTGACCGCGCAGGACGTCTTCAACAACGTGACGCGGACCTGCATCGAGGCGATGGCCGCGACCCAGGGGCACACCCAGTCGCTGCACACCAACGCCCTCGACGAGGCGCTCGCCCTGCCGACGGACTTCTCCGCGCGCATCGCCCGCAACACCCAGCTGCTGCTCCAGCAGGAGTCCGGGACCTGCCGGTCCATCGACCCGTGGGGCGGCAGCGCGTACGTCGAGAAGCTCACGTACGACCTGGCGCGCCGGGCCTGGCAGCACATCCAGGAGGTCGAGGCGGCCGGCGGCATGGCCCAGGCCATCGACGCCGGCATCCCGAAGCTGCGCGTGGAGGAGGCCGCGGCCCGCACCCAGGCGCGCATCGACTCCGGCCGGCAGCCGGTGATCGGCGTCAACAAGTACCGCGTCGAGAACGACGAGCAGATCGATGTCCTCAAGGTCGACAACTCGTCGGTGCGCGCGCAGCAGATCGACAAGCTGCGGCGGCTGCGCGAGGAGCGCGACGAGGCCCGCACCCAGGACGCGCTGCGCGCCCTGACCAACGCCGCCGAGCGGGGCGCCGGGCAGGGCCTGGAGGGCAACCTGCTCGCCCTGGCCGTCGACGCGGCCCGGGCCAAGGCCACCGTGGGCGAGATCTCGGACGCCCTGGAGAAGGTGTACGGACGGCACGCCAGCCAGATCCGTACGATCTCCGGTGTGTACCGCAGCGAAGCAGGGGAGTCCCCGAACGTGGAGCGCACCCGGGCCCTCGTCGACCGGTTCGAGGAGGCGGAAGGCCGTCGTCCGCGCGTGCTGGTCGCCAAGATGGGCCAGGACGGGCACGACCGCGGCCAGAAGGTGATCGCGACCGCCTTCGCCGACCTGGGCTTCGACGTCGACGTCGGCCCGCTGTTCCAGACCCCGGCGGAGGTGGCCCGCCAGGCCGTCGAGGCGGACGTCCACGTGGTGGGCGTGTCGTCGCTGGCGGCCGGCCACCTGACCCTCGTCCCGGCGCTGCGCGAGCAGCTCGCGGAGGAGGGGCGCGAGGACATCATGATCGTGGTGGGCGGTGTCATCCCGCCGGCCGACGTGCCGACCCTGCTGGAGATGGGCGCCGCGGCGGTCTTCCCGCCCGGCACGGTCATCCCGGACGCGGCCCACGACCTGGTGACGCGGCTCGCCGCGGATCTGGGCCACGAGCTGTAGGCGGCGGCCGGTGCCGAAGATCGACATCGAGGCCTACGCGAAGGGGGTGCTCGACGGCAGGCGCGCGTTCGTCGCACGCGCGATCACGCTCGTCGAGTCCACCCTGCCCGCGCACCGCGTGCTGGCGCAGACGCTGCTGACGCAGCTCCTGCCGCACGCGGGGCGGGCCCGGCGCATCGGCATCAGCGGCGTGCCGGGCGTCGGCAAGTCCACGTTCATCGACGCGTTCGGCACGATGCTGACGGGGCTGGGCCACCGGGTGGCCGTCCTCGCCGTGGACCCGTCCTCCACCCGTACGGGCGGGTCCATCCTCGGCGACAAGACGCGGATGGAACGGCTGTCGGTGGACCCGGCCGCGTTCGTCCGCCCCTCCCCCTCGGCCGGAACGCTCGGCGGGGTCGCCAAGGCCACCCGCGAATCGATGATCGTGATGGAGGCGGCGGGCTACGACGTCGTCCTCGTCGAGACCGTCGGGGTCGGCCAGTCGGAGACGACGGTGGCGGGCATGGTCGACTCCTTCCTCCTGCTGTCCCTGGCCCGTACGGGCGACCAGCTCCAGGGCATCAAGAAGGGCGTCCTCGAACTCGCCGACGTCCTGGCCGTGAACAAGGCCGACGGCCCGCACGAGCGGGACGCGCGGGCCGCCGCCCGCGAACTGTCCGGCGCGCTGCGGCTGATGCACCCCGCCGATGCGGCGTGGACGCCGCCGGTGCTGACGTGCAGCGCGCGGGAGTCCAGCGGGCTGGACGAGGTGTGGAACCGGCTCGAACAGCACCGGCGGCTGCTGGACGCCGGGGGGCGGCTGGCGGCGAAGCGGGCTGCGCAGCAGGTGGAGTGGACCTGGTCGATGGTCCGCGACGAACTCCTCCAGCGCCTGCACGCCGACCCGGCCGTACGGGAACTCGCCCCGGCTCTGGAGGCCCGCGTCAGGGAGGGCTCCCTGACCCCGACCCTGGCGGCGGACCGCATCCTGTCGGCGTTCGGGCCGGCCTGACCTTCCCCTCCTCCCGTCCGGTCCCCCCTCAGGCGGGACCGGACCGGGTGCCGGGCGGGTCGCAGTCCAGGTGCACGTGCGGCGGCAGGACATCGGCGCCGCGGACGAGGTCGGAGCCCATCTCCACACGGACCACCCGGAGGCCGGGCAGCACGGCGAGCGGGCCGACGTCGATCTCCCCTTTCGCACCGACGTCCCCGGCGAGGCGGACCTCCTCAAGGCCGGGGAAGGCCGCCGGCAGTCGCCGCACGACCGCCTGGAGCCCCTTTTCCCCCTTCCCTGCCGTCAGGACCAGCGTCACGACCCCGGCCAGCACCGCATCGGCCGGAAGGGCCCGGATCGAGGAGGCGGACACCCTGAGGTCGAAGAGGGGCAGGGGCACGAGCTCCTCCCAGTCCGCGGCCGAGGCCGGGCTGAACGCGTCGTTGGCCACCAGGCGCACGAGATCGCGCAGCACGCCCAGGCCCTTGAGCCCGTGCACGGGACCCACCCCGCCCGAGAACACCAGCTCGGTGAGCGGGGCGTCCGCCGGAAGGCCCTCCGCGGACCAGCGGAGGCCGGCGGGACCTCCGAGGTCGAGGGACCGCAGCTCCGGCAGTCCGGAAACCGGGGCCAGGTCCAGGTCCGGCCGGGGGTGCGTGATGCTCAGGCTCCGGATCGGCAGGCCGCTGATCGCGGACAGGTCGGTCAGCTCCCTGCAGTCGGCCAGGGCGAGGGACCGCAACGCCGACTGGCCGGCCAGGAAGCCCAGATCGGCCACGCCGGCCCGGACGAGCACGACGTGCGTGGGACGGCACCGGCCGAGGAACGCCCCCAGGGCTCCGGCGGACACGCCGCTCCTGACGTCCAGGCCGTCCGGCCGCAGACCGAGGCGCTCCGTGTGGTGGAGCTGCTCGTCGGACCTGACGGTGTGGAGCAGACCGGTGGGATCGAGGTGGGCGATGACCTCGTCGGCGTAGGCTGCGCTGTCGAACCGCGACCAGGCCCACATGAGTTGGGAGCGGACCGGCTGGAACGGGTGGCCGGCGAACCGGGCGAGGAAGGGGACGGCGGCTTCCGACTTCACGTGCGAGGCCGCGATCACCACGTGGTACGCCTCCGCGTCGCCGAGCCCGTCGGGGCCGGGGAGCAGGTCCAGGATCAGCGGGCCGACCTCGGCCAGGGCGCGGGCCTGCTCCTGGTCCGACGGCGGGACGAGCGCGTCGATGCGCCGCTCCACCTCCGCACGCACCTCGGGCGCGAGCGTGGTGGCGTGCTCCAGGCAGGCTGCGGCGAGCAGGTGGATCCGGGACCGGGTGCGCCGGTCGGCGGACCGGTCCCCCCGGTCGAGCAGGTCGCGGAAGACGGTGGCGCGTTCACCGGGCCGGGCGAGCGCCACCGCCATCCGGATCACGTCCTCCCACTGGTCGTCGTCGGCGTGGTCGGTGAGCAGTCCGAAGTCGCCCTCCTCGACGGCCGCTCGCGCACCGAGGAAGTCCTGGAAGGTGCGGTGGACGAAGTGCACGGTGTCGGGGGCCGGTTCGCGCAGGAGGCCGCTGCGCTGGAGGAAGTGGTCGAAGACCGCGGGCGCCCCGCCCAGGGCCGCCGCTTCCGGAACGGAGGGGAGGGCCCGGGCGATGACGGCCTCCGCCTGGGAGCGGTCCATCTCCGTCCGGCCGTTCCTGATGAGCCAGTAGGCGAGGCGCTGGAGCAGTTCGAGCTGCGGTTCCTCCCTGAGGTCGGGCCCGTGCACGTCGCGCTCGCGGTCGCGGCGGGTGACCAGCATGGAGAGCGCGGCCTCGTACAGGTCCTTGCGGCCGTGCGGAAGGTAGCCGCGGCGGTCCCGGTGCAGGGCGCAGAGCAGCCCGCACATCAAGGGATTGGTGGCCAGGCGGCCCAGGTCCGGCTTGGCGCGTACGGCGGCGAGCAGCTGGGTCTCGTACCCGTCGAGGACCACGGTGTCCTCGACGCCTTCGCGGGCCGCGTCGTGCCACCGCCTGATGAAGGTGGTGACGTCGGCGGGCGTCATGGCCGAGAGGGTCAGCTCGGTGAAGCCGTCCTCGGCGAGCCAGTCCACTCCCACGGCCGAGGGGCGGGAGGTGACGAGCCAGCGGTTGTCGCCGTCGTACGCGTCCATGAGGTCCCGCAGCCAGCGGCGGGTCCGTTCCCGCTCCCGCTCGGGGACCTCGTCGATGCCGTCGACGAGGACCAGTGCCCGTCCGGCGGCCAGGACGCGGTGGGCCCAGCCGTCGGGCTGCGTCGCCCCGAGCGGGCAGTCCGCGGCGGTCAGGAAGCCCTGGGGGCCGGGGAGGCGCTCGCCGTGGCGGGTCAGGGTCCGCAGCGGCAGGACGAACGGGACGCGGTCCTCCAGGTGGGCGAGCTGCGGGTCGGGTTCCTGGCGGGCGGCGGTGACGGCGAGCCACTGCACGAGGGTGGTCTTGCCGGATCCGGCCTCGCCGCGCAGCAGGACGCGGTGGTGGCGGGCCAGGGCCCGGTCGGCCGGCTGCGGGGCGAGGCCGGCGCGGAGCGCCCAGGAGGCCGACAGGGCCGTCTCCGCCTCCACCTCCGTCTGCGTCTGCGTCTGCGTCTGCGTCTGCGTCCCCGGTGCGGGGGGCGGCTCGGCCGACGGCCCGTCGCAGAGCTGCCGCAGGCCGCTCCGCATGCCCTTCCAGTCGGACGGGTCGCGCACCGTCGAGGTCGCCTCGAGGCTCAGGTAGGCCGTGCCGAGCGGCCACCGGGTCGGCGAGTTGCCGAGGTCGATGCCGTAGATCGTCAGCTTGCCGTGCCTCCTGGCCAGGTACGGCAGGTACTGCAGCTCGAACGCCGCGTCCTCGGCGCCCGGGAGCGGGTCACGGCGGATCAGCTCGTCGACCTTGGCGGTCAGTTCCGCGATGCCGCGCGTCTGCTGGACCAGCGCGCCCGCGACGAACGTGGAGCGCTGCGTGAAGAAGTGCAGGACGTGCAGGCACGCGGCGTCGAGCAGGCGCTCGTAGAAGTGGGTGGCGTCGGCGCTGAGGTGCCTTTCGGGCCGGCCGGCCGCGCGGCGCAGCTCCCTGGCGAAGTCCGCGGCGCCCAGCCGTACCGCGTCCAGGTCGGTCAGGGTCAGGTCGCCGAGGGCGTGGAGGGTGGTGGCGAGGGCGTCGGCGACCGCCTGCTGCTCGTCGGCGGCGACGGGCCGCTCGCCGCCCGTGCGCAGGGCCTGGCGGACCAGTTTCGCGGCCAGGGTGCGCAGGTCGGATTCGGTGAGCGAGCGCCTCTCGCCCGTGAAGGACACGTACCCTGAGATCCGGATCGGCTTGTCGACGAGCCCCGCCCCGCCGCCCTCCGCCACGAACAGCCTCTTGACGAGCGGGCCGATGGCCGCCGAGGCCAGTCGGGTGCCGATGATCCCGGGCTCCATGCATCCCCCTGCAGCGGTAGGGCCGTTGCAGACGATCCTAGGCGGCCCGGATCCGGCCCGGCCGGACTCCGCCGCCCGCCGCCGCATCGGCCCGCGGCCGGGGCTCCGGGCAGCTCCGTGCCCCGCCGCACCGTGCGCCTAGGAGTGTCCTGAAGATCTTGAAATCGCGCCCGACTTGCGCCGCTTTAGGACGATCGACATTTGCTGGCAATCCAGGGTGAGCCGGGCGGTCAGAGCAAGATCTTCAGCGGACTCCTAGGCGTCGACGAGGACCGGGCCCGACGGGGAGAGGGCTTCGCGGAGGATGCGGGTGCGGGACGCCGGGTCCCCGGAGGCGAGGAGCGCCGAGAGGACCGCGATGCGGGCCTGGCCGGCGCGCAGCGTGCCCGTCGGGACGGCGCCCGCGGCGACCAGGTCGACCGCTCCGCCGTGGGTGTAGATCTCGGTGACCGGGCCGGCCGCGACGCGCGTGGTCAGGGCGACGAGGATGCCGCGCGCGACGGCGGCCTCGACGGCCTCCACGATCTCCGGGGTGGCGTTGCCCGCGCCCGTGCCGATGAGGACGATGCCCCGCGCCCCGGCCGCGACGGCGGCGTCGAAGAGCGCCCGGTCGCCGTCCGCGTGGTGCATCACCATGTCCACCCGCGGGGGCAGCTCGGGCATGGCGGGCAGCGGCAGCACCTGCGGCCGTACGGGCTCGCGCAGCACGGTGACCTTGCCGAAACCGATCTTCCCGAGCAGGGCGCGCGAGGGGTCGGCGAAGGCGTCCAGTGCGACCGCCTGGGTCTTGACCGTGCCGCGGGCGGCGTGCACGCGGCCGGCGAAGCAGACGAGGACGCCCAGGCCGCGGGTCGTGGCGGCGGTGAGCAGGGCGTCGTAGAGGTTGCCGGGGCCGTCGCCCTCCGCGGTGCCCATCGGCAGCTGGGCGCCGGTGAAGACGACGCTGCGCGGGTCGTGGTGGTGCAGGTCGACGAGGAAGGCCGACTCTTCGAGGGTGTCGGTGCCGTGGGTGACGACGATGCCGTCGACGCCGGGGTCGGCGAGGACCTCGTGCACGGTGCGCAGCAGCGTCAGCTGGTGGGCGGTGGTCAGCCGGGGGCTGTTCACGCTGAACAGGTCCACGACCTCGACGGTGACGTCCTCGGGCAGCGGCGCGGTGGCCATGACCTCGCGTCCGTCGGCGTCCGCGGCGAAGCCGGAGCCCTGCCAGCGGCTGGCTATCGTGCCGCCGGTGCTGATGACGACGATCCGCCCCATGGCCGCCCTTCCTCACATACGGGTGACATCTCGTACAGATGTGCTGTAGAGAGCAATGATAGGGACTCCGGTCCGCAATTCGATTGCCGGTTTTGCCCGTTCCATGACACCGCTCGGGTGATAATTGCGCGATGGATGCGATCGACCGCGAAATCTTGCGCGAGCTCCAGGCCGACGGCCGGCTCAGCAACCAGGAGCTGGCCCAGCGCGTGGGCCTGACCCCCTCCCCCTGCATGCGCCGCGTGCGCCAGCTGGAGCAGGACGGCGTGATCCGCGGCTACCGGGCCGTGATCGATCCGGAAGCGGTCGGCCGGGGCTTCGAGGTGCTGGTCTCGGTGGAGGTGCGCCGGGACCGCGAGGCCGTGGAGGCCTTCGAGGCGGCCCTGCAGGACATCCCCGACGTCATCGAGGCGTACCGGCTGTTCGGCAGCCCGGGCTGCCTGCTGCGCATCGCGGTCGCGGACCTGCGCGCGTACGAGCGCCTGTGGATCGAGAAGCTGACCGCGCTGTCCGGGGTCACCGAGGTCAACTCGCAGATCATCATGAAGCGGATCAAGGGACCCACCGGTCTGCCCGTCTGACCCCCGGAGCGCCGCTCCCGCCCGATGGGGCCCGTCGACGACGACGAGACGCTGGAACTGCTGGCGTCGCTCGCCGCCGGGACCGGCTGGAGGCCGAGCCGGACGCCGCCGACGACGTGGTGGCGCACCGCGCCGGGCTGCCGCTGGCGCCGACGGTGGCCGGGGCCCGGCTCGCCACCCGGGCGCACTGGCCGGTGTCCCGGCTGGCGGCCCGGCTCGCCGCCCTGGACACCCGGCTGGTTGAGCCGGCTTTCGGTGACGTGCGCGTGCGGGAGGCCCTCGTGGACTCGGTGCGCCGGCTCAGCGGGCCGGAGCTGGCCGCGCTGACGGGGCTCGCCGACGGGAACGGCGAGCCGTTCCCCGCGCAGTACGCGACCCTCGTCCTCGGCACCGCGCAGGAGGACGCCGAGGCGGCGCTGGACGCCCTGGTGGACCGCGCCCTGCTGGGGCTGTCCGGGCTGGACGCCCAGGGCCGGCCGCTGTACCGCTCTCACGACCTGGTCAGGCTGCGGGCCGCCACGCTGACGACCCGTGAGCTGGGCGCCGGCCGGGTCCTGCCGGCCCTGCCGGTCCTGCCGTCGGCGGTGCGGTGACCGGCCGGCCCAGCGGCGTCGCTCACCAGGAGCCGTGCGAGCGGGAGAACGCCGAGCCCGGCGGCCGCAGGGCGGGCTCGATGGTCTCCCGGACGATGGTCCACACGTCACCGACGACCCGCTCGCGCGGCGGCCGCGGGGACCGGGACAGCGCGTCCGCGGTGATCGCCCAGGCCGACGCGACGGCGGCCGTCGCCCGTACCTCGGCGGACGGCTTGGCGGCCTTCGCCCGGGCCCGGCCCACGTTGATGCGGAAGGCCAGTTCGGCGGCCTCGCGCTGCTGGACCCCGCGGATGACGCGGTCCACGGGCAGCGCGAACACGGCCGGCGAGAGCGGGTGGGCGTACACCTGCCGGACCCAGGTGGAGAAGCGCAGCCGCTCCCGCTCCTCCCAGCCGCCGCGGGCCGCCGGACCGGGGTCGTCGCGCTCGACGGCCTCGGCGATCCGGGCGAAGTACGCGGTGAGGTCCTCGGGGGTCAGGCCGAACAGCCGGGCGGGCGAACCGGACGCGCCGGGCGCGGGGTCGGGGGCTGTTTGCGCCGCGGGGGCGGCCCGGTCGGCGGTCAACTGTTCCACGGGGAAGTAGGACTCGATCGTCATGGCGGGACGGCCTTTCACTGGGTCGGGGTGCGGGCGGGAAGTGCGTACGGCTGCGAGCGGGTGGGATGCGCGGGCCTACGGGCTCGGGCCCGAGGGCTGTGGGCGGGCGGGGCCGGCGCCGTCGCCGGCGGGTCAGGGGGTCGGGTGGCGGTGCACCGGGCCGTGCGCGGCGGGGCCGGCCGGCCTGGCCAGGGCGACCGCGACGCCCTCGGCGAGGACCAGGTCCTCCACGGTCCAGGCGGTGGTCCGGCCGCGGTGGGTGGGGAGGACCCGTACCGGGCCGGGGCGGGGCGGGGCGGGCCGGACGGGTTTGCAGCAGCCCCGGTTCGGAGCCGGACAGACCGAGGCCGGTCGCCGCCTTGACCACCGCCTCCTTGCGGGTCCAGATGCGGTGGGAGGCCGCGTCCCGTTCCGGACCGGCCGGCAGGCCGGCGAGGTGGCGCCGCTCGGCGGGGGTCAGGTCCGGGCCGGTCGCGGCCGCCGCGCGCACCGGCCCCAGTTCCTCGGCGTCGACGCCTGTCGCGGAGCCGGCGTCCCCGCAGCCGGGGCACGCGCGCCGGCCCAGGGCGAGCACCACGGGTTCGAGGCCGAACAGGCCGGCCGGGGCCCGGCGGGCGCCGGCGCGGGAGCGGACGAAGGCGGCGGCGTCCCGTGCGGCGGGCCGGGACAGTGCGCGCCGGAACTGCGCGGTGTCCAGCAGCGGCAGGTCGGCCGGGGCGGTGTGCTCCGGCGGGCGCCAGCACCAGACGCGCGCCTCGCCCCGGGCGGCCATCGCGCCGGCCACGGACATCGCCGGGCCGGTGGTGCCTTCCTCGCGTAATGCCATGGGATCCCCCCCTCTCTCTCCCCCGGCGGACGTGTGTCGGACGTACGGCCCGCACGTCCTCGGCGGGACGATCCGGAGACGAAGCCGCCCCATGAGAATGGTGGGGGCAACTATCGTTCCGCTATACCTGTCGACGGGGCCCCGAAGGCCCTTTCTCCCATAGGTCCGGGACGCCTCCGCGCTGCTGCCGCGCCCGGTGCTCACCCTGTTGCGCCGGTTCCGGCACGACGCCGAACGTGCCCGGCTCCGTGGAACGCGTGCCGACTACGTGGGCCTGCCCCGTGTCCGCGAGGACGCGACGGGCGAGGGGAAACTGTGCACCTCCCCGATACGCGCCCCGGTTCCTCACCGAGCCGCCGTCGTTCGCCGTCCTGGACTCGGTGACGCCGGCCCACCCGGTGCTGGTCGGCGACCTGGCCGACCCCGGCGTCCTGGTGGACTTCGCGGCGACGCACCCGCTGGACGACGAGGCCGCGGCCGCCCTGGACGAGCTGCGCGAGGCGTTCGTCCGGACGATGTCCGCGGCGGCGTTGCGCGTCGGCGACCTCGCGGTGGTCGACAACCGGCTGGCTGCGCCGGGTGTACGCGCACCTGGACCACCGGCGCAGCCGGGTGGACCGCAAGGACGGCGGCGCCGTCCTCGCCTGACCGCCCGCTGCGGCGGCCGCACGCGCGGAGGGCCGGCCCCCACCGGGGGCCGGCCCTGCGGCCGTTGCGGGCTGGCTACTGGCGCGAGCCGATGACGTCGGCGGGGGCGGCCGGACACGGCCACCCGGCCCGGGACCACCGTGGCCAGCACCGCGAAAGGCGATCAGCGCCCGTGCCGGTGAGGGGTCAGCCGTAGCGGCGCATGTCGTGGAAGAAGTCCTCGACGATGGGCAGCCGGCCCTGGGCGCGGAGGGTGTCGTAGACGTGCCGGCCGACGGCGAGGTCGAGGACGCCCAGGCCGAACGGGGAGAAGAACACCGGCCGGTCCGTGGGGACGGTGAGGCTGCCGTCGAGGACGTCGTACAGGGTCCCGTCGAGGAAGTCGCGGCCGCCGGTGAGCTGCTCGGCGAGGTGGGGGGAGGTGTCGGCCTTGAGGCAGTGCTCGATGTCGTCGACGACGTTGAAGCCGGTGAGGATCACCTCCGGCGACAGGTCGCGCAGGGAGACGTGGAGGACCAGCGGGTTGTGGGTGAACCAGCCGGGGTCGGTGACGTGCGGGGTGGCCGCGACGGTCGCGAAGACGACGAGGTCGCTGGAGCGGATCAGCTTCTCGGCGCTGTCGTGGACGGTGACCGGGGCCGGCTCGCCCGTCCGGTCCAGGTAGCCGGCGAAGCCCGCGGCGTGCTCGGCGGACAGGTCGTGCACGCCGATCCCGTCGAACTCCCAGCCGGTGCCGGCCAGGTACTGGTGGATGTAGCGGGCGATCAGGCCGACGCCGATGAAGCCGATCCGGCGGGGGCGGCGGCCGGCCGGGCTGAGCCGGTCGGCGGCGAGCGCGGCGGAGGCGGCGGTGCGGGCCGCGCTGATGATCGAGGACTCCAGGCAGGCGAGCGGATATCCGGTCGCGGGGTCGTTGAGGATCAGCACCGCGGAGGCACGCGGGATTCCGGCGGCCACATTGTCCGGGAAGCTGGAAATCCACTTCAGTCCGTCGACGGGGGCCGCTCCCCCGAGGGAAGCGGGCAGCGCGATGATGCGCGCTCTCGGCCGGTCGGGGAAGCGCAGGAAATAGGAGGGCGGATTGACGGTGTCGCCCTCTCCGTGCACCCGGTACGCGGATTCGATCAATCCCACCACTTCGGGCGCACGGCCGTCGAGGACTTCGTGCACCTGGGCGCCGGGGATCACGGCGAAGGAAGGCGCGCCGACCGTACGTGACATCGCGGACTCCACAACTCGGCAGTTTTCTCGTCTGCGATGACGCTAGGGGAGGGCCTTGTCGACGCGTTATCGATCGGCTGCGCGCCGCGCCGGGAACCCGCCGGATGACACAATCCCGACTCCGGCCGAGGCCCAGCAGCGCGTAGGACAGGCCGAGCAGGTCGGACTTGTCGACGTGGCACCGCAGCCCCCTCCACACCCCCTCAGATGCGTTCCGTTTACCGGCTGCTGCGCGAACCGCCCGTCCCCGTAGGAGCCTTGGTGCAACCGACCGCCAAGCCGACCCGAGCTCCCGGGGAACGATCACATCTCGGGTTCCGGTACGACATTGACCCGGGCAGATTTTTAGGTAAGCCTTACCTCGCTTCCCTCGGGGTCTGTGCGGGCCCCGCCCTCGCACCCACCCCTCCCCGGAGCCCCTGTCATGCTGTCGTCGGTCGCCTCTCCCCCAGCCCCGGCCCCCCAGGTCCTCCCGTCCCGTCCCGTGCGCCTGTACGACTCCTGGTGGACGGTGGCGGCGGGCGCGCTGGGCGCCGTGGTCGTGCTGGCCGCGACCCTGTGGTGCTCGGCCCACGTCCACACGGACCCGGCACTGCACTCCGCCGCGCTCTTCGCGCACCTCGCCTCGCTCGTCCTCGGCTTCGGCGCCGTGCTGTCCGCGGACTACCACGGCCTGCTCTGGGCGACCCGGCGCTGCTCCTTCGAGGAGGCCGTCGGCGCCACGGCGCGGCTGCACGTCCCGATCTGGGCCGGCCTGGCCGGGCTCGTCCTGAGCGGCATGATGCTCCGGCCCGACCTCGGCTCCCCGCTGACCCTGGCCAAGCTGGGCCTCGTCCTCGTCCTCACCCTCAACGGCCTCCAGGCCGGACTGCTCGGCCGGCGCCTGGAGGCCGCGGGCGGCACGGTCCGCCGCCGCGCACTGGTGTGGGGCGGAGTGACCGCGGTCGTCTCCCAGGTGTGCTGGTGGGGAGCCGTCGTGATCGGCTTCCTCAACAGCAACGGCTGACCGGCCCGCAGCCGGGTCGGCTGCGGGCCGGCTGCGGGTCAGGCGGCCGGCGGGCCGGGCGGGAACGGGATCCCGGCGAGCAGCGGCAGCAGTGCCTCCTCCTCGTGGTCGAGGTGCGCGTTCAGCTCCTGCGCCATCCGGGCCAGTTCCCGGCGGAAGCGCTCCGGGTCCGCGCCGGCGATGTCCGCGAGCAGGCCGCCGATCCCCTGCTGCAGCCGCGCGACCGTGACGTGTTCGGCCCGCAGCCGCGCGAAGACGTCCGCCAGGTGCGGGTTGGCGGCCTCCACCGCCGGGAACAGGTGGGACTCCTCCCCGACGTGGTGGAACTCCAGCGCCTGGCAGAACGCCAGGCAGTGCTGGCGGATCTGCAGCCCCAGGCCGGGAGCCGGCGGGGCGGCCCCGCCCCCGTTCCCGCGGGCGGGCAGGGCCGCGAAGTACGCCTCCACCTCGGCGCCGACGTGCCGCAGCTGCCCGCGCAGCCACACGTGCACCTCGAGGAGCTTGTCCGCGAGGCTGCGCACCGCGGCCGGGCCCTCGCCGGGTGCGGGGTCGTTGCGCTCCAGCACCACCACGGGCAGGATCCGCGGGGTGTTCTCCTGGTACGCGCCGTAGCCGGGCTCCACGCCCACCACGTGCGCGAACAGGCGGTCCCGGCGCTCGCCCTCGGCCGGCACGGCGACCGCCTCGAAGCTCTCGGCGCCGACCTCCACCCGGACCAGCGGGTGCGCCATGAGGTTGTGGTACCAGTCCGGGTGCCGGGGGCCGCCCATGTTCGATCCGATGACCAGCAGCCGGCCCTCATGGGGCACGTAGCCGAGCGGAACGGTCCGCTGCTCGCCCGACCGGGCGCCGGTGGTGGTGAGCAGCAACAGGTTGCCGCCCTCGAAGTAGCCGCCGACTTTCCCCTCGTTGGCGCGGAACTCGTCGATGACGGACTGGTTGAAGTGCGAGGACATACGGGCTGGGTCTCCCTTGATGGCGGGCGGGCATGCAGGCGTGCGCACGACGGTGCGGAAGGGGAAGGAAGGACGCTTGCGCGCGCGGCCCGGCCCGGCCCGGCCCGGCCCGTACGACGGGACGGCGGGACGGTGGGAACAGCCCGGAGGAAGCCGGGGAGGGCGCGCGGAAGCGCCCGGATCAGGCAGTGCCTGTGGAGAGAGAACGCATGGGAAGGCTCCCGGCGTGACAGGTGGTCGCCCGATCGCCGGCCGGCCCAGTTCTCTTTGGCCGGCGCCACGCGCCACGCCGCCCATTAGAACGACCGCCTCAAGATCTTGTCAACGCGACACACCCGGCCTCCCGCCCCGGCACCGCCCGGGGGGCAGTGATCCTTCCTGGCCTGGTTGTTGCTGGCGGAAACGAGTCCGAGGTGCTTCGCTTGCCCCGACTCATCCGCCCGGCGGCCAACCGTGCCGCCCGACTGGGCTTCTGGCGCTGCGTCGGGGAAGCGGCCATCCCTTCGCGACCGCCCGACCCGTACGGCTTCCAGGAGGTGTGAATGGCTGAGGTGGACCTTTCGGCCGGCACGGTGGAGTACCAGGACACCGGCGGCGAGGGGCCGGTCGTGGTCCTGCTGCACGGTGTCGCGATGGACGGCTCGCTGTGGCGGAACGTGGTGGCGTCGCTGCGTTCACAGTTCCGCTGCGTGGTACCGACGTTGCCGCTGGGTGGGCACCGCCGGCCGATGAGACCGGACGCGGACCTGTCGATCGTGGGCGTGGCCCGGCTCGTCGCGGAGTTCCTCGACCGGCTCGACCTGCGGGACGTCACGCTGGTGATGAACGACTGGGGCGGTGCGCAGGCCCTGGTCGCCGAAGGCAGGGACGAGCGGATCGGGCGCCTGGTCATCACCTCGTGCGAGGCCTTCGACAATTTCCCGCCGGGCGTGCCCGGGAGGAACCTCTTCACCTCGGCGAGGCTGCCGGGCGGCATCAACTTCGCCTTCAGGCTGCTGAAGTGGAAGCCGATGCGTCGACTGCCCATGACCTGGGGCTGGATGAGCAAGCGGCCGGTCCCGCACGAGGTGATGGAAGCCTGGTTCGAACCGCTGTGGTCCTCCGAGGAGATCCGCCGCGACCTGCGCAAGTACGTGCTCGGCGTGCCACCCAGGAGCGAACTGCTCGGCTGGGCCGAGAAATTGCGCGGCTTCGACCGGCCCGCGCTCGTGGTGTGGGCCGCCGAGGACAGGGTGATGCCGCCCGAGCACGGGCGCAGACTCGCCGGGCTGCTGCCCAAGGGCCAGCTCGTCGAGATCGAGGACAGCTACACCCTCGTTCCCGAGGACCAGCCGGAGCGGCTCAGCGCGTGCATCCGGTCCTTCCTGCTGACGGGCCGGGCCGGCTCCTCGTAGAGGATGACGCCGGACGCGGACGCCCAGCGGGCCTTGGCCGGGGCCGGCGGCGTCGGGCCGTCACGCGGCCCTCACGGGGGGCGGGTCCGCCACCCCTCACTCCACGGGCCACGGGCCGCGGCCGCGCGTCTCGACGTCGTCCGCGGTCGCCTCCACCAGTTGCTTCAGCCGCTCTCGGGCGCTGCGCGCGACGGTCCTGTCCAGCACCACTCCGAACTCGTTGCGGGCGGTGGCCACGGTCCCCCAGATACGGCGGTCGATGGTCGACGGCGCCGCCCGGGTGCCCTCCTTCCAGCCCGGCTGCACCCACAGCCACTCGACGAACCGGACCAGGGCGCCGGACGTCACGGACAGTTGGGGCAGGTCGGTCTCGGTGCAGAACCTCGACCAGACGGTCCAGTCCTGCGCGTAGCCGCTGCGGGTCCGCTCCGACCGTTCGGTGGCGCGGGGCATCCTCTCCTCTTCCCCCTCCACGGGCTACGCCCGGTGGGTCCACCGGGCGTAGCTCCGACTGCTGCCTACTGCACCGGCTCCGGCTCGGGTGCGCTCTCCTGCTCTCCCGCACCGGCAGGGTCGGCCGGGGCCTTGACGGATTCCAGGAGGAGCTGGGCGACGTCGACGACCTGGACGGATTCCTTGGCCTTGCCTTCGTTCTTCTTGCCGTTGACGGAGTCGGTGAGCATGACGAGGCAGAAGGGGCAGGCGGTGGAGACGATGTCCGGATTGAGGGACAGGGCCTCGTCGACGCGCTCGTTGTTGATGCGCTTGCCGATCCGCTCCTCCATCCACATCCGCGCGCCACCGGCGCCACAGCAGAA
>NZ_JBVHVT010000098.1:0-31358 GCF_055564695.1 Streptomyces sp. NPDC029014 | reverse complement strand
CCACCCCCCGCCACCCCCCCCCCCCCCCCCCCCCCCCCCCCCCACCTCCCCCCCCCCCCCCCCTCCCCCCCCCCCCCCCCCCCCTCTCTTTCCCCCCCCCCCCCCCCCCCCCCCCCCCCCCCCCCCCCCCACGACGATCAGCCACAATCGTCGTATGAGCACCACGATCAGCCTGAGCGACTTCCTCCGGACCCGCCGCGCCCGCCTGCGCCCGCAGGATGTGGCCCTACCCGATTTCGGCGGCACGCGCCGCGTCGCGGGCCTGCGCCGCGAGGAGATCGCCCAGCTCGCCGGGGTCAGCGTCGACTACTACACCCGGATGGAACAGGGCCGCGTGTCGAACCCCTCGGACGCCGTGCTCGACGCCCTCGCCCGAGCACTGCGGCTGAACGACGACGAGGCCCGGCACCTGCACCACCTGGCCCGGCCACAGCACCCCGGCCGTCCAGCGCGGGGGCACCAGATCCGCCAGCAGCAGGTGCGGCCCATGCTCCAGCGACTGCTGGACGAGCTGAAGGACGTGCCGGCCATGGTGATGGGCCGACGCATGGACATTCTGGCCTGGAACCCGGCAGCAAGCGCCCTCTTGGGCGACTACGCCGCCCTGGATCCGGCCGAGCGCAACATCGCCCGGATCACCTTCCTCGACCCGCGGTCCCGAGAGTTGTACGCGGACTGGTCCTCCTGTGCCCGCGAGAACGTGGCCTACCTCCACCTGGAGGCAGGACGGCGCCCCAACGACCCACGATTGGCACATCTGATCGGGGAGCTGTCGATGAAGAGCGAGGACTTTCGCCGCTGGTGGGCTGAACACCCGGTCCAGGACAAGACTTCGGGTGTCAAGAGGTTCCACCACCCGCTGGTCGGCGACCTGGAACTGACCTACGAGACCCTGCGCGCTGCCGACGACCCCGACCAGGCCCTGATCACGTATGCAGCCCGGAAGGACACCTCATCCCACGACGCCCTCCACATGCTGCTCGCCTGGACCGCCTCCACGACCCCAGCACTCGTCGAACGACCGATCGGCGAACAAGACCGGTAAGCCGCGGACTCGCGGCCGGACCGGCCCCGGACCATACCGCCGAACTCCCCGCGCTCGTTCCAGCCGTACGGAGCGGCGGCCACGTGGGGACGCGTGCGTGACGAACACCCGCATGGCTTGGCGGCCCGATGCCGCTGGAGCGTCAGGTTCAGGAGGAGTCGTCGGAGTCGGCCGCAATCGTCTTGCCCGCGACTCCTGACCGGGTGATGCCGTCGACTGCCACACAGATACCGAAGACACGATCATGGCTGGTCCAGCCGTTGACGCGGCCGCGGTTGTTGCTGATCTGTACCCGCCTCCTGGTGGGGTCCACAGACGACACGACGTGCAAGTAGACCGTCCCGGCGACACGGGCGAGGACGATGTCCCCGACCTCCACCTTCGACGGATCGACCGGAGCAACGACCACTTGCTGCCGACTGCGTATCAGCGGGACCATCGAGGAGCCGCTGGGCCGGAACGCCACGGTAGCCCCGCCAGCAAGCCTGCCCGCCACTGCTTCCAATGCGCCCATCCGGTGATCGTGGCAGATCCCCCTGCATCAACCCACCGATTTACTTCTCCATGCTCCACCAGCAAGGCGGACGTAGCCTGACACGGCACCAGGTATCAGCTGCCGAGGTCGAACAGATCAGTGCGGTCGGGGCGTATCTCGACGAGCGGGAAGTCCGTGTACGGGCACGCCCAGGCGGCGGTGCCCGACACGTTCAGGGCGTAGCAGTCGAAGAGACCCGGAATGGGAGCGCCGGCTGACGTCCAGGTGAGTTGGCCCGTGGCGCTCCAGCGGCGGATTCCCACCGGGTTCTCGTCGAAGTGCCCGCCCCAGAGCTGGCCGGCCTCGTCCACCAGCAGGTGCTCGATGGCGTCCCCAACGGAGCAACTCCCGGCCGAGCGCGTCGAAGATCTGGACCTGGTCGGCGTCCTCGTACCGGCGGGTACGAGACGCGGCGACGACGAATCCGCCGTCGGGCAGTCGGTCCAGGTGCGGCCAGCGGGCTCGCACGGCGCTCAGCTCGGTGAGTTCGACGTTGCCGTCCGGATCGACGGAAACGACCAGCGCGTCGAAGGGCGCGAGGTCGACGCCGGGCTGCGGGGCGCGGTCGGCAAGCAGCCAGTGGGCAGCGCCGAAGACATCGACCGGACCGGTTCCTCGAACGGACCGAAAGCGTCCCGTCTGTCGACGCCGAGGAAGTTCGGCGAGCGGCTTGACACGATGGAGCAGCGGCCTCGAGGGCTGAACGGGTGGGAAAGGCGCGTGCGGTCGGTGTGGGTCGCACGTGGTGGCCCGGACAGCGGTTGTGATCGATCCATGTCCGGGAACGGCAAGCCCGCCGCCAGCCAGCCCACCCACGGCACCCCGACGACCAGGGGGACCTCCTTCCAGAGAGGGGCGTCCGCCTACAAGGGGTCGTCGACGAAGGCCATCCTTCACCACTACGACTACCTGGGTGACTTCTACCGCCTCTTCCTGGGCGAGGACCTCGTCTACTCCCATGCCATGTGGCAGGCGGGCGACACTCTCGAAGCCGCCCAGCGGCGCAAGCTCGACCACCACGTCGCAGCGGCTCGGGCCGAGGGCGCCGAGCGGGTGCTGGACGTGGGCTGTGGCTATGGGAGCCTGCTGCACCGCATGGTCGAGTGCCACGGCGTCCAGCGCGCCGTCGGTCTGACCCTGAGTCCCGCCGAGGCAGCCCGGGTACGGGCACAGGGGTGGCCGAGATGCGAGGTACGGGTGGAGAACTGGTTCGATCACCGCCCGGACGGACCCTACGACGCGGTCATCGTGATCGAGGCCGTGGAGCACTTCGCCGGGGGCACGCTGTGGCGGTCGCGCCGGGTCGCACGCTACCGGGAGTTCTTCCAGCGCTGCCACGACTGGCTGCGGCCGGCCGGGCGGCTGTCGGTGCAGGCCAACGCCTGGAGCCGGTACGGCTGGCTCGCTTCCGTGTTGCTCAGCCCGGAGCGGCTGGCAGCCGACGGCGTAGCGGGCCGGAGTCGCCCGACGGGCCGGGACGCCGCGGCCGCCGTACGCAACCTCCGGTCCGGGCTGCACGCCTCCCGGACCGTGTTCCCAGAATGCTTCGTCCCCACCCGATCCGAGCTCGCCGACGCCTCGGCAGGCCTGTTCCGGATCGTTTCCGAACGACGGGACCCGGAGGACGGCATTCGGACTCTCGGCGCGTGGATCGAGCTGGCTGAAGAGAACCAAGAGGACGGCGCCCGGCTCATCGGCCGTCGGGCCGTGGACGACATCCAGCGCGAGCTGCGGACGTCCTTGCGCTTCCTCGAGGAAGGCCGCGCCACGACCCTCCGCCTGGTCTTCGAGAAGCTCTGAGGCGTGCTGGGCCGCCTGCTCCAACTCCCCGGGCCTCGCACGCATTCGCCGGGAGGGGCGGCAACGCCGGCACGACGCGGCACGTCACCCCCCGAACGAGGGAATGGCGGGCCGGCATCGGGACACAAGAGGCACGTGCTGAAGACATTCCTCGTGATCCTGCTCGGTATGGCCGCCGCCGCCTCGGTCGCCGGAGCCCTCGTCGTGCCCTGGTTCTGGGTCCTCGCCGCCCCCTTGCTCGTCGTCGCGCCGACGGCCGCCCACGACCTCGTCCAACGGCGGCACGCCATCCTGCGCAACTACCCCCTCGTGGGGCGGCTGCGCTTCGCGCTGGAGGCGGTGCGGCCGGAGATCCAGCAGTACTTCATCGAGCGCAACTACGACGGCCGCCCCTTCGACCGCGACACCCGCAGCCTCGTCTACGAACGGGCCAAGGGAACGGATGCCGAAGAGGCGTTCGGCACCGAACGCGACCTGTACCGGCCCGGCAGCGAGTACTTCACGCCCTCCATGGCTCCGCTCGCCGTACCCCCCGATCCGCCCCGGGCCCGCATCGGGGGACCCGACTGCACCCGGCCGTACGACATGGCACTGCTCAACGTCTCCGCCATGAGCTTCGGATCGCTGTCGGCCAACGCCGTCCTCGCCCTCAACACCGGAGCGCGGCTGGGCGGCTTCGCCCACGACACCGGCGAGGGCGGGCTGTCCGAGTACCACCTGCGCCCCGGCGGGGACCTCGTCTGGGAAATCGGTACCGGATACTTCGGCTGCCGAACCGGCGACGGGGACTTCGACGAGCAGCAGTTTGCGCAGAAGGCGGCGTACCCCCAGGTCAAATGCGTTTCGCTGAAGATCAGCCAAGGCGCCAAACCAGGTATCGGCGGTGTCCTACCCGGTGCCAAGGTGAACGCGGAGATCGCGAGGGTGCGCGGCGTGCCGCAGGGCCGGACGGTCGTCTCCCCGCCCTTCCACCGCGTCTACTCCACCCCTCGCGAGCTGGTGCGCTTCCTGGCCCGCATGCGCCTGCTCGCGGACGGCAAGCCCGTCGGGCTCAAGTTGTGCGTCGGCTCCCGCCGCCAGTTCCTGGCCCTGTGCAAAGCCATGCTCGAAGAGGAGGTGACGCCCGACTTCATCGTCGTCGACGGGGCGGAGGGCGGGACGGGCGCAGCGCCGCCGGAGTTCGCCGACATCGTCGGCCTTCCCCTGGACGAGGGACTGATGACCGTGCACAACGCGCTCGTGGGTGCCGGGCTGCGCGACCGGATCCGGATCGGAGCCAGCGGCAAGATCGCGACCGGCAGCGACCTCGTCAAGCGGCTCCTCCAGGGAGCGGACTACACCAACGCCGCCCGCGCCATGATGCTCGCGATCGGTTGCATCCAAGCCCAGCGCTGCCACACCAACACCTGCCCGGTCGGGGTCGCCACCCAGGACAGACGACGCGCACGCGCGGTGCACGTCGGTGACAAGTCGCAGCGCGTACGGCGCTACCAGGAGGCGACGGTCAAGAGCGCCCTGCAGATCATGGCCGCGATGGGGGTGGACGACCCGAGCGGGCTGCGCCCCCACATGCTGGTGCAGCGGGTCGACCCGCACACCCTCCGCACCTACGCCGAAATCCACGAATGGCTCGGTCCGGGACAGCTGTTCGCGTCGCCTCCGCGTGGTTGGGCGGCGGACTGGAGGGCGGCGCACCCCGACCGTTTCTCCGCCTGAAGCCGCGCCCCGGCCGCCGGCCCGTGACACGCCGGCGCTGCCACGTGAGGTCACGGTGCGTGCTGGCGTACTCCGTCCGAAGCTGCTCCCCGCGCTCGTCCCCGGACTGACACGCCGACGAGGCACGTGTCGTCGTCGGTGTCCGCCCGGCTGTCGCGCAGCAGGTGGTCCAGGTGCGCCTCCAGGTCGGACGGGCCGTCGGCGCCCGCCCTCTCCGTGAGGGAGATCAGGTTCGTCAGCGACGCCTGGAGGGACTGGTCGCGGCGTTCGATCAGCCCGTCGGTGTACAGGACCAGGAGGTCGTCCGGCTGCAGGTGGAGCTCGCTCTCCTCGTATTCGGCCTGGTCCAGAGCACCGAGGAGGATACCCCCGAGTTGGGGCAGGGTCTCCGCGCGCCCGGCGCGCAACAGAACGGGCGGCAGATGGCCGGCGCGGGCCCACCGCAGTCTGCGCGTCACCGGGTCGTACAGTCCGCATACGGCCGTGGCCGTGAGGTTCTCCGTCAGCTGGTGGGTGATGCTGTTCAGCCAGGACAGGAGCTGGGCCGGGCCGGCGCCGGTGGCCGCGAGCCCGCGCAGGGCGTTGCGCAGGGCGACCATGCCGGTTGCGGCCTCGATGCCGTGTCCGGCGACGTCCCCGACGCACAGCAGGATCTCGCCGGACGGCAGGGTGAGGGTGTCGTACCAGTCGCCGCCGACGAGGTGGTCCTTCTCGGCCGGCCGGTAGCGGACCGCGACGTGCAGGTCGTCGAGGTGAAGCGGGCCGCGGACGGGCGGCATGATCGCGTGTTGTAGCTGGCGGGCGAGGCGGCTGCGTTCGGCCGCATGCTGCTCGGTCTGGGCGAGCTGGTCGCGGGTGGCCGCGAGGGCGACCTCGGTCCAGTGCTGAGCCGAGATGTCCTGGTAGGCGCCGCGGACGAGGCTCAGCCGGCTGTCGGGGCCGTCGACGGGTTCCGCCACGACCCGGATGTGGCGGGCCACGCCGTCGGGGCGCTCCAGCCGGAACGCGGTGGAGGCGGGCCGCCGGTGGTGCAACAGGGTGCGCAGGAAACGGCCGATGGAGTGCCGGTCGTCCGGGTGGGCGTGATCGGCGAGCTGGTCGAGGGGGATCGGCAGAGCGCTGCGGGGCAGGCCGTGCAGCTCGTAGACCGCTTCGTTCCAGACGATCTGTCGGGTCTGCAGGTTTTCCTCGAAGCCGCCGATGCGTCCGAGCCGCTGGGCGTGCTGGAGGAGCCGGGCGACCCGCGGCGTGCCGTCGTCCAGCCGCCAGACCACCACGAGGTGACTGCCGTGGCGGCTGATGCTCACCTTGGCCCGAGTGCTCAGCGGCACGCCGTCGACCATCGCCGAGAGCGTCATGCCGCCAGTGCGGAACGGCTCGCCGGTGACGAAGACGTGCTCGACCTTCTCCAGGAGCCCCCCGGCCTCTGCCGCCAGCGGGTACGCCTCCAGCAGCCGGGCGCCGACGATGGCGCTGGTGGGCCGGCCTGCGAAGTCGACGAAGACGGGGTTGGCGTGTCGGATGGTGAAGCGCAGCGGGCCTGCGTCGCCGTCGCACGCCACCTGGAGGATGAGGCTGGGGTCCAGCAGGCCGTCGGTGAGCGCCCGCAGGCTGTCGAGTCGGTTGTCGCGCCTCTCTGGCTCGGCCGGTCCGCTGTCAGCCCAGGTTTCGAGGGTCGTCGCGCACAGCTCGGCGAGCGCCTCGAACTGGCGCTGCAGCGGTTGGGACAGCTCGGGCAGCCGGTCGTGCCAGCAGACTTCCAGGACGCCGATGAGTCGCCCCCCGATGCCCGCCGGGACCGCGAGGCGTCCGCCGCTGATCTCGTGCTGGCCGATCGAGGGGAGGGCGGCGTCCGCGAGCACCGGATAGGAGACGGCAGCCCGCCGGTCGAGGGCGTGGCGAGCGGGCGTGGGCACTCCCGGAGGCACGTGTCGCCAGCGGTGCGCCTCCGCGGGACCGAAGCCGGCACTGCCCGCCAGGGACAGGGACTGGTCGGGGTGGGCGGCCCACACGGCGACGGCGACGGCGCCGAGGGGGCGCAGCGCGTGCTCCAGCATGGAGCGGGCTGCCGCTTCGGTGTCCTGCCCGGCGAGGGCGTGCGCTTCGGCGCTGCGCAGCCGGACACCGACGGAGTCGGCAGCGGGGGCGGCGGCTGAGGAGGCGACGAAGTCGCGTGCGACCGCGGAGATGCGGTCCGCGGCAGCCTGGTTGACGAGGTCCGCGGCCAGGGCCAGGGGCGGGACGCCGGCCTTGTCCGCGAGGGCCGCCAGCTGCGTCGAGGCTTCGGTGGGCCCGCATTGCAGTCGCTCGACCAGGACGCCGATGGCCATCTCGACGAGTGCCCGCCCGGCGGCGTCGGCGTGCACCTGATGGAGCTCGCGCCGCAGGCGTTCGACGATGCCCGCGAGGCGGCCGACCGCGGCGCCGCCGGCCGTGTCGGCCGTGTCGGGTGTGGCGCCGGCAGACCGGTCCGCGCCCGTCGTGTCGGGGGTGCTGCCGACCCACCGGTCCGCGTCGGCCGTGCCGGCGGGGGCGGCGATGGCGTCGCGCTGAGGGCCGACCCGGACGGTGGCCGGGCCGGACGGCATCCGAGGGCGGCCGATGCCGCCCGGCGGCTCGTGGGGGTGTTGCACGCTTGGGCTCCTCGCAGTCCTTCGGTTGCTGTGGACCGGTCCCGGCGTCAGGGGGCCAGCCGGCGCTTGACCCGGCCGATCAGCTCGTCCGCGTCGACGGGTTTGGTGATGTAGTCGCTGGCGCCGGAGGCCAGGCTCTTCTCCCGGTCGCCGATCATGGCCTTGGCGGTGACGGCGATGATGGGCAGCCCGCTGTGCTCGGGCATGGCCCGGATGGCGGCGGTGGCGGTGTAGCCGTCCATCTCCGGCATCATCACGTCCATCAGGATGACGTCGATCCCCGGGTGCAGGGCGAGGGCCTCCAGGGCGGCCCGGCCGTTCTCCGCCTGGAGCACCCGCATACCGTGCAGTTCGAGGATGCCGGTGATGGCGTACAGGTTGCGGTCGTCGTCGTCCACCACCAGAGCGGTGCGGCCGGCCAGGGAGCGATCGAGGTCGGGGTTCCAGGGGGACGCGGTGTCCGGCCGGTGGACGAGCGGCAGCACGTCGCCCGGCCGGTCCGCACCCATGTGCAGAACGATGCGCTCGCGCAGCTCGTCCAGGCCGGTGATGGGTTCCAGCAGACCGGAGCCGGTCCGCTCGCGCAGCGGCCGCGTGTCGGGCGCCGCGGTGCCGCGGCTGCTGTGGGCCAGCACCGGGACGCCGTGCAGGGAGGGGTCCCGCTCCATCTCCTCCAGGAGGCTGGCGGCCGCGCCGTCGGGCAGATCCAGATCGAGGATGACGCAGTGGCAGGGGTTCGTGGCCAGGGTGGCCGCCGCCTCCTGGGCGCCGACGGCAGTGATGATTTCTACGCCGTGCCCGGCCGCGGGGTCACCGTGGCGGGGCAGGTCGCCGACGGCGTTCTCCGCCACGAGCGACAGCAGGCCGCCCGGCCGGGCTTCCACCACGAGGAGGCGGCGCCGCTGGAGCGGCCCCGGGAGGGAAGGGAGGGCGGCGGCGGGCTCCGGCTCCCGGCCCGCCCCTCGAACGACCGGGTCCGAGGCGCTCGCGGCCTGGAGTTCCCGCTGCGTCCTCGCCGTGACCGCATCGGCGGAGTCGGGGCGTGCGACGGGCAGGTAGAGGGTGAACGTGCTGCCCTTGTCCAGGGTGCTCTCGGCGGTGATGGCCCCGCCGAGCAGGTAGGCGATCTCCCGGCTGATGGACAGGCCGAGTCCCGTCCCGCCGTATTTGCGGCTGGTGGTGCCGTCTGCCTGCTGGAAGGCGCCGAAGACCGACTCCAGGTGCTGCGGGGCGATACCGATACCGGTGTCGGTCACGCGGAAGGCGAGCACGGGGCCGCCGCCCCGGCGGGCGAGCTCGGGAACCCGGGCCTCGTCAGCGGGTTCGATGTGCAGCTCGACGCCGCCCTGCTCGGTGAACTTCACCGCGTTCGACAGCAGGTTGCGCAGGACCTGGCGTAGCCGGTAGTCGTCCGTGACCAGCTCGGACGGGACCTCCGGGGAGGTGCGGACGACGAACGAAAGGCTCTTCTGGCTCGTCAGGGGCCGGAAGGTGGCCTCGACGTAGTCGAGCAGCCTGGCCAGGGAAACGGTCTCGAGGGTGAGGTCCATCTTCCCCGCCTCCACCTTGGACAGGTCGAGGATGTCGTTGATGAGCTGGAGCAGGTCCGAGCCGGCCGAGTGGATGATGCCGGCGTACTCCACCTGCTTCGCCGTCAGGTTCCGCGTCGGGTTCTGCGCGAGCAACTGGGCCAGGATCAACAGGCTGTTGAGCGGGGTGCGCAGCTCATGGCTCATGTTGGCCAGGAACTCCGACTTGTACGTGGAGGCCAGGGACAGCTGGTGCGCCCGCTCCTCCAGTTCCTGGCGGGCCTGCTCGATCTCCAGGTTCTTCGTCTCGATGTCGCGGTTCTGCGCCGCGAGCAGCTCGGCCTTGTCCTCCAGCTCGGCGTTGGACGCCTGGAGTTCCTCCTGCCGGGCCTGGAGCTCCTGTGACCGGGCCCGCAGTTCGGCCGTGAGCCGCTGGGATTCACCGAGGAGCTCGTCGGTACGGGCGTTCGCGATGATGGTGTTGACGTTCACCCCGATCGCCTCCATCAGCTGGTTCAGGAAGTCCTGGTGGACCTGGGCGAAGGGGCGCACGGAAGCCAGTTCGATCACGCCGAGGACCTGTCCCTCGACGACGATCGGCAGCACGATCAACGACAGCGCCTCGGTATGACCGAGCCCGGAAGAGACGGCCAGGTAGCTCGCCGGGAGGGCGTCGACGGCGATGGAGCGCTTGCTGCGGGCGGCCTGGCCGACGAAGGACTCGCCGAGCCGGAACCGGTTCGGCCGGGAACCGGCGGGGAAGGCGTAGGAACTCACGAGTTGCAGGACGGTACCCTCCTCGTCCTCCTCGGCGAGGTAGAAGGCGCCGCACTGGGCCGACACCAGCGGGGTCAGCTCGTCCATGATCGATTCGGCGACGAGGCCGAGGTCGCGCTGGCCCTGGAGCAGGCCGGAGATGCGGGCGAGGTTGGTCTTCAGCCAGTCCTGTTCCTCGTTGGCCCGGGTGGTCTCGCGCAGGGACTCCACCATGAAGTTGACGTTGTCCTTGAGGTCGGCGACCTCGCCCGAGGCATCGACCGTGATGGAGCGGGTGAGGTCGCCCGCCGCGACGGCGCTGGTGACCTCGGCGATGGCGCGCACCTGGCGGGTCAGGTTGCCGGCGAGCTCGTTGACGTTCTCGGTGAGCCGCTTCCAGGTGCCGGAGACGCCCTCGACCTCGGCCTGGCCGCCGAGCCGGCCCTCGCTGCCGACCTCGCGGGCCACCCGGGTCACCTCGGCGGCGAAGGAGCTCAGTTGGTCCACCATGGTGTTGATGGTGGTCTTGAGTTCCAGGATCTCGCCGCGGGCGTCCACGTCGATCTTGCGGGTGAGGTCGCCCTTGGCGACGGCCGTGGTGACCTGTGCGATGTTGCGCACCTGACTGGTCAGGTTGTGCGCCATGAAGTTGACGTTGTCCGTGAGGTCCTTCCACGTCCCCGCCACGTTCGGCACCCGGGCCTGGCCGCCGAGGATGCCCTCGGTGCCGACCTCGCGGGCCACGCGCGTCACCTCGTCCGCGAACGCCGACAGGGTGTCGACCATGGTGTTGATGACGCCCGCGAGGGCCGCCACCTCGCCCTTGGCCTCGACGGTGATCTTCTGCGAGAGGTCGCCCCTGGCGACCGCGGTGGCCACCTGCGCGATGGAGCGGACTTGGCCCGTCAGGTTGGAGGCCATCACGTTGACGTTGTCGGTGAGGTCCTTCCAGGTGCCCGAGACACCGCGGACGGTGGCCTGGCCGCCGAGGTTACCGGCGGTCCCGACCTCGCGGGCGACGCGGGTGACCTCGTCCGCGAAGGCGGAGAGCTGGTCCACCATGGTGTTGATGGTGTCCTTGAGCTCCAGGATCTCCCCGCGCGCGGTCACCGTGATCTTTTGCGACAGATCGCCCTGGGCCACGGCGGTGGCCACTTGGGCGATCGCCCTGACCTGGCTGGTGAGGTTGCCGGCCATGAAGTTCACCGAGTCGGTGAGGTCGCGCCAGGTACCGGAGACGCCCTGAACGTCGGCCTGGCCCCCGAGGATGCCCTCCGTGCCGACCTCGCGCGCGACGCGGGTCACCTCGCCGGCGAACGAACTGAGCTGGTCCACCATCGTGTTGACGGTGTCCTTCAGCTCCAGAAACTCACCGCGCGCATCGACGGTGATCTTCTGTGAGAGGTCGCCCGTGGCGACGGCCGTCGCGACCTGGGCGATGTCGCGGACCTGGGTGGTGAGGTTCCCGGCCATCGCGTTGACCGAGTCGGTGAGGTCCTCCCAGGTGCCCGAGACCCCCGGCACCTGCGCCTGGCCGCCCAGCCGGCCCTCGGTGCCGACCTCGCGGGCCACGCGGGTCACCTCCGAGGTGAAGCGGGAGAGCTGGTCCACCATGCCGTTGAAGACGCTGGAGATTTCGCCCAGCAGACCGTCCGCCTCACCGGGCAGCCTGATGCCGAAGTCGCCGTCGCGTACGGCCGTGAGCCCGGCCAGCAGCAGCCGCAGCTCCGGCTCGCCCACCTGGGCGGCCCCGGCAGCACCGGCCCCGGCCCTCTGGGGCAGTTCCGCACTCTCGTCGGGCGGTGTCGCGCCAGCCATCGAACGTCGCCTCCGTAGAACGCCGGGCCAATGGCCGGCTTCGATCCTGCGCGTCCCCAGCGGAGGCGGCCGTGAGCCGCCCCTCGCGGTCAGGACGAGGGCCTGTACCGATCCGGAGGCTACCCCACCGGTCAGGGGAGGGAATAAGCCCGGATCGGGCCGCACTTCCCGGCTACGAGCAGGCACGGATGCGCGAGTTCCGCAGATACGCACCGCATCGGCGGTCACGACGGACCGCCCTCCACCAGAAGGAGCCGCGGCCGTGGCTGACATCATCTCCCTATTTGTGGCCGGATCGTTCGAGCCTGAGGCGCCGGCCGGCCACGACCGGCCGGCGCCCGGGGGTCAGGCAGCGGGGGCGGGGAAGCGGGCCCAGACGCGGTGGCTTCCCATCAGTTCGGAGAGCTGGCGCAGAGCGGCCGGTCCGTCGTCCGCGATGACGACGCCTGCCTCACCGTTTCGGATCCCCGCTGCTTCGAAGAGCCGCTCCGCACCGTTCCAGCCGCCGACGGCCTTGCCGTGCCGGTACGCCTCGGTGAGCAGTGCCAGGACGCGGGGGTCGCCGGCGGCGGTCCTGGGGTCGGCGGCCTTCGCGTCGCGGGCGCCGTAGGCGTCTGCTCCCGCTGCGGGCACGCCGGCGAACAGCAGCGCGTCGAACTCGACCGAGCGTGCGGCCGCGTAGGTGCGTTGCACGGTCACCGGCACTCCGTCGCCGTCCAGGCGGCCGCCGACCGGAGCGATCACCAGGGGAACCATGCCCGCGTCGAGGACGGCCTGGCGGACCTCGGTCACGCCGGCCTGGTCACTGGCGGCATCGGTGACGATGCCGATGATCCGCCCGTCCAGCGGCCAGGTCCGTCCGATCTGGGACAGGCGCGGGCTGGGGCTGGCGTCCGCGAGCGTCTCGGTGGCCGCCGGTGCGGACAGCCCCAGCCCGGCGGCGACCTCGGCGCACAGCTCACCGTCGATGTTGGCCAGCGTCTGCAGGACCCGTTCCTTGACGGCCTGCTCGTAGCACTTGGACAGCTCGAAGGTGTAGGCGGCGATGATGTGCTCGCGTTCCACCGCGCTCATGCTCAGCCAGAACAGCCGCGGCTGGGAGAAGTGGTCGTCGAAGGAGGCGGGGGCCTCGCGGACCTTGCGTGCGGCCGGGAGCTCCACGGGTACCTCGATGAAGGCACCGGTGTCGGCGCCGGCGAAGAAGGGGCAGCCACCGTCGAGGCTGTTGGGGTGGTACGGCGCCACGCCGCGGTGCACGGCGGTCTGGTGCATGCCGTCACGAAGCGTGTCGTTGACGGGCGCGTGGGTGCGGTTGATCGGAAGCTGCGGGAAGTTGGGTCCGCCGAGCCGGGTGATCTGGGTGTCGAGGTAGGAGAACATGCGCCCGGCCAGCAGCGGGTCGTCGGTCGGATCGATGCCGGGGACGAGGTGGCCGGTGTGGAAGGCGACCTGTTCGGTCTCGGCGAAGAAGTTCGACGGGTTGGCGTTCAGGGTCAGCAGACCGAGCGGTTTCACCGGCGCCAGTTCTTCCGGAACGATCTTCGTCGGGTCGAGGAGATCGATGCCCTCGAACATCTGATCCGGAGTGTCGGGGAAGGTCTGGATCCCGAGCTCCCACTGCGGGAACGCGCCCGCCTCGATGGCGTCGGCCAGGTCACGTCGGTGGAAGTCGGGATCGACACCTCCGAGGATCTGGGCCTCCTCCCAGACGAGCGAGTGCACGCCCAGCCTGGGCTTCCAATGGAACTTCACCAGCGTGGTGACGCCCTGTGCGTTGACGAGGCGGAAAGTGTGGACGCCGAAGCCCTCCATCATCCGGAAGGAGCGCGGGATCCCCCGGTCGGACATGTTCCACAGGGTGTGGTGGGTGGCTTCGGTGTGCAGGGAGACGAAGTCCCAGAACGTGTCGTGGGCGCTCTGCGCCTGCGGGATCTCCCGGTCCGGATGCGGCTTGCCGGCGTGGATGATGTCGGGGAACTTGATCGCGTCCTGGATGAAGAACACCGGGATGTTGTTCCCGACCAGGTCGAAGACGCCTTCCTCGGTGTAGAACTTCGTGGCGAAGCCACGGGTGTCGCGCACCGTGTCGGCGGAACCGCGGGAGCCGAGCACGGTGGAGAACCGAACGAACACGGGCGTCTCGGCGTCAGCGGCGAGGAACGCAGCCTTCGAGACGACTGCCCCGGTGCCGTAGGACTGGAAGACGCCGTGGGCGGCCGCGCCACGGGCGTGGACCACGCGCTCGGGGATCCGCTCGTGGTCGAAGTGCATGAGCTTCTCGCGCAGGTGGTGGTCCTGCAGCAGCACCGGCCCGCGCGGACCGGCCTTGAGCGAGTGGTCCGTGTCATACAGCCGCGTGCCCTGCGCGGTCGTGAGGTGCGCGCCGCTCTGGGCCATGCGAGCTTGCTCGTCGCCGGTGGGCTGCCCGGTCGGACTGACGGTCTCCGGGCCCCTCTGGTCCGCCTTCGGCGGCAGCGGCTCGACCGGCTGGACGGGTTCGGTCAGCTGAGGAGACGCGAAGCCGGGCTTGCCCGGAATCCCCTCCTCAGGGCCCCCACGCTCTGCCCCTCCACCCTGCATGGCATCGGCGATCTTCTCGGTCACTGCCTTCAACGGGTTCTTCTCTGGCATCACATCTCCAGGACACGGAAACCGGGTGATACACGTGTGACCTCATCCAGAAACTTCCAAACAGGTCCATGTCCACAACACAAGGCATCGCTGGTGCGTCGCGGGCCTCGCCCGTCTCACACCAGGTGGGGGTGGGGAGTGCTGGTCACGGAGGCAGCGCCGCCTGTCCGGGGGCCGTCCGGCGGGCCCAGGCGCTGCGACGGCTGATGCCGCCTCGTAGGCTGCGGGGCATGACCGAGATCAAGACCCCGACGCCCCGCGACGCCTTCGAGCTGCTCCTGGCGGGCAACCAACGCTTCGTCTCCGGAGCCACCGAGCATCCGAACCAGGACGCCGCCCGCCGCACCGAGACCGCACCGTCTCAGCAGCCTTTCGCCGTGTTGTTCGGTTGCTCCGACTCCCGGCTCGCCGCCGAGATCATCTTTGACCGCGGCCTGGGCGATCTGTTCGTGGTGCGTACCGCCGGGCACGTCGCCGGCACGGAAGTGCTCGGCTCCATCGAGTTCGGCGTGAGCGTCCTCAACGCGCCGCTGGTCGTCGTCCTCGGCCACGACTCGTGCGGCGCCGTCGCCGCGGCCTGCTCCGCCCTGGAGAACGGGAACACGCCGGGCGGCTTCGTCCGTGACGTGGTCGAACGGGTGACCCCGAGCGTGCTGGCGGCCCGCGCCGCCGGACGCGAGACCGCCGAAGAGATCCTGGCCGAGCACATCGAGCACACCGTGGATCTGCTGCTGGAACGTTCCCGCATCCTGGCCGAGCGGGTGGCCGACGGCCGCCTCGGCGTGGTGGGGCTGTCCTATCGGCTGGCCGACGGCAGCGCACAGTTCGTCGCCTCCCGCGGCTTCGATGCAACGGGCGCTACCGCTTCCTGACTGCCCCGGCCACGGCCGTTCACGCAGAGGGCCGGGGTCCCGCGGCCCGGCGGAGCCGGTTGGCGATCGCGAGCCCCAGCCCTTCCTCCACTGGCAAGGACGCGACGATGAGGTCGCAGCCCTGCTGGTCGAGCTCGCGCAGGAACCCGTACAACCCGTGCGCGTAGGCGTCCATCGAAGGGGGGAGCGCCACCACGGCGTGCGCCTTGACCGGCGCGCTGGCGAGCGAGGAGGGAAGAAGGACCCCCACCTGGTGCCCCAGCTCCTGTGCGAGCTCGGCTTCGGCGACGACCTTCTCCGGCTCGGCGAGGACGACCCGCGCCCGCGGCGCGTAGTGCGACGGATGCTGGCCCGGCACCCGGACACCGCTCGTGCCGGAGACCGCGACCGGGCGCCCCAGTACCGCTTCCAGGTCCTCACGCGTCACTCCGCCGGGCCGAAGGATGGTCGGGGCCTCGCCCGTGACGTCGACGATGGTCGACTCGACGCCGACCTCGCAGCGCCCACCGTCCAACACGAAGTCGACGCCGTCACCGAGCTCCGCTCGGACATGGTCCGCAATGGTGGGGCTGACCGAACCGAAGCGGTTGGCGGACGGCGCCGTGACACCACCGCCGAAGACCGACAGCAGTTCTAGGGCGACGGGGTGGTCGGGCACGCGCACGGCTACTGTCTCCAGCCCGCCGGTCGCTTCGAGGGGCACCCGGTGGCCGCGCCGCAGGACCAGCGTCAGCGGTCCTGGCCAGAAGCGTTCCGCCAGGAGACGCGCGGTCGCGGGCACTTCCTGGACCCAGTCGTCCAGGTGATCCGCGCTGCCGATATGGACGATCAGCGGATGGGAGGACGGGCGCCCCTTGACCTGGAAGATCCGTGCGACGGCCGTAGCGTCCTCGGCGTTGGCGCCCAGCCCGTACACGGTCTCGGTCGGCAGAGCCACCAACCCCCCGGCGCGCAGCACACCAACCGCCCTCTCGATGTCACTGGTCATTGCCGTCACCCTGGTATTCCTCTCCGCTCCGAGCTCACGTCCACCATTTCGCCGGCGTAGAACGACGAAGAGCTCGCCCTGCAGGCCCCGTCATGCCGACCGGCCGGACGGTCGCCCCCTGGCCCTGGATGCTCGACATCGGCACATGGTGAAGTTCCCGGCCGAGCCAACACCTGTACGCGCCCGGAGGGTACCGGGCCGAACGTGCTGCGACCTCGGTGCCGAGCAGGCCCGGGGCGCTGACCTGCACCAGTGCAGGAAGGCCTCTTTCTGCCCGCGCGCGTCACCTGACCAACGCCACCGGTGCCGGCGAGGACACGCCCGGCGTCAACACGGCGCCTCGGTCTCGCACGGCCCCTCATCCAGCCAGCCTCTGGCCAGGCGATGGCCGTCGATGCCGCCTACGTGCAGGCCAGCGCCCCACGCTCCTGGTAGCCGCATGCTTTCCGGCGACCACAGGGGCTGGGCGGAGTCCCACCGGCGACGAGCCCGGTGCTGCGGAAACCGAGCGAGTGCTGCGAGGCCAAATCGGTGGCCCCCTCCGACTTCCTGCCCCCAAGCCACCGGGTCACAGGCACATCGTGTTGTGATGCGCGTGCCGCTGCACGGCCGCACCGGCGGACCGACATTGCCGGTCGGCCGGCTGCCGTACGACGAAGGAGGATTTGTGTCCCGTTCCCAGGTACGCCCCCGGACCCTGCACATCGCGTGGTCTCTGTTGTGCGCATCCGCAGTGTGCCAGCTCATGGCGGTGACTGCCTCCAGCGCTCATGCAGTCGACCACCTGTCCAAACCCGGGGTCAATTGGGATGCCATCGCCCGGTGCGAGTCCGGCGGCAACTGGCGTGCCAACACAGGCAACGGTCATTACGGTGGTCTGCAGTTCAGCCAGTCGAGTTGGCAGGCGGCAGGCGGCACCACCTACGCTGCTCGCGCCGACCTTGCCACCAGGGAAGAGCAGATCGCCACCGCCCGGAAGTTGGCCGCGATGCAGGGCATGGGCGCTTGGGCTTGTGCCCGTCGGTGATGGGCAGCGGGTGCAGCCGCGGTTGCGGGCATGACATTTCTGCACCCTGCCGGCGTGGGGACCACGGGTTTCTTGCGGCCCCGGACGCCGAAGTGGTGTCCACGGGGCGAGTCGGCTCAGGAGGATGGGTTCTCGGGTGCGCCTTCTCAGCTTTGAACGCGTTGGTCGTAGTTGATTTGGTGCGCCCGGATCTCGTCCGCGTGGTGGACCGTCCACTCGTACAACCGGCCGAACGGCTCCCGCAGGGATTCGCCGAGCGGGGTGAGGGAGTACTCGACCCCGACCGGGGAGGTTGGCAGCACGCGCCGCACGATCATCCCGTTGCGCTCCAGGCGGCGCAGGGTCTGGGTCAGGACCCGCTGGGTCACGCCCTCAAGGCGGCGCTTGATCTCGTTGAACCGAGTGGGCTCGTCAAGGACTGCCATCACCATCATCGACCACTTGTCGGCGATCTGGTCGAGGATCGGGCGGCTGGGACAGTCGGACCGGTAGACGGTGTCGGTGCCCGCGTCGGCACGGGTTTCAGAAATGGCCATGTCGGTATCCTTCGCGATCCTTGCGATGCCGAAAGTGCGTTATTGACGTCGGTCGCCCCCCACAGGACCGTAAGTATGCGTCAGGAACCTAGATGCATACCAGGTACCGATCGGAGAACCTTGTGAACCACGACGTCTACGCGACCTTGCGGGTGCGCCGCGAGGACGGCATCGCCCGCGTCACCCTCGACAACCCTCCGGTCAACGTCCTGAACGCCGCCATGATGGCCGACCTCCGGCACCTGTTGACCGTGCTGAGGGACGACGCCTCGGTGCGGGTGATCGTGTTCGACAGTGCCAGCCCGGAGTTCTACATCGCCCATGTCGACATGACGCTCGTCGACACGCCGGACGCCTTCGACGAGCTCGCGGCCGACCTTCCGGACGGAGTCAACGTCTTCCAGGCTTTGGGGGAACTGCTCCGGCACCAGCCCCAGGTGACCATCGTCAAGCTTGCCGGCACGGCGCGCGGGGGCGGGGCGGAGTTCGTCACAGCCGCGGACATGGCGTTCGCGGCGATAGGTCGTGCCGGGATCGGCCAGATCGAGGCTCTCATGGGCATCGTCCCCGGTGGAGGGGGCACGCAGTACCTCGCCGGCCGGGTCGGCCGCAATCGAGCCCTGGAGGCGGTGCTGGGCGCCGACCTCTACGATGCGGAAACCGCGGAGCGCTACGGTTGGGTCAACCGGGCCGTTCCCGCTGACGAGCTCGACGGCATCGTCGACCGCCTCGCCCGCAACATTGCCGCTTTGCCCGAGGGAGTGATCGCGGCGGCCAAGCGCGCCATCGTTCCCGAGGACCTGGCCGAGGGGCTCCTGCGGGAGCACGAGGCCTGGGCGGAGCAGTTCGTTCGGCCCGCGGCCGAGCGGTTGATCCGCGGCGGGCTGGCCAACGGCGCCCAAACCCGTGAGGGCGAGCGTGATCTGGAGGGTCTGCTCCGGGGGCTGGCTGGGTGACGCTCGGACAAGGGCCCCACGTGTTCACCATGCAACCGTGGTACCCGAAGCTGTGCGGGCTGTGCGGGCTGTGCGAGGCCAAGACGGTCGCGGCGCCGGACCGCGCCGAGTACGACCGGGGAGGCCGCCGCGACCGCCGCCCCAGACCGGCGCCGCGCTGGTCTCCGAGCTCGTCCAGTTCGGCGCCGGCGGCCGCGCCCTGTACGACCGGCGCCGGGTGCCAGCCAAGGTCAGCGAGGCTCCTTCGGAGCTGGCGTGTCACGGGACCCTCGCGGCTTCGGTGCGGCATGTTCTCCTCGACGGGCGATGTCCCGTAAGCCCTCGTTTACGGGAGTCTGCGGAGGTGTCCTTTGGGTGCGAGCGGTAGCGGGCAGAGCGGTCCGGAAGAAACACCGCGGCCCTCGCCGAAGGACCAGGGGGTGCACGGGGTGCGCCTTCGGTCGGCCCTGGAGCGCGCACGGACGTCCGGACCGCCGCCTGGTCCCTCCCGGCCGGAGTTCTGGCGCAGCCCGCTGCGGGGGCCGTGGCTGACGGCGGTGTTCGGGCTGATCCTGCTGGTCGGGATCACCGTTCTCTTCGTGACGGGCCTGGTGTCGTATGCGGCGTACAACCCGGATCTGGCGGCGGTGAACGACCAGACGCCCGACAAGGGGTGGCTCGGGTTCTACCTCTTCCCCTGGCCGACGTCCCCCTACTGGCTCTACCGCGTCACCCAGGGGGTCCACGTCACGCTTGGGATCGTGCTCGTACCGGTGCTGCTGGCCAAGCTGTGGTCGGTGATTCCCAAGCTGTTCGAGTGGCCGCCCGTACGGTCGGCCGCGCACGGCATCGAGCGGCTCTCCCTGCTCCTGCTGGTGGGAGGCGCGGGCTTCGAATTCGTCACCGGCATCCTCAACGTGCAGCTGCACTACATCTTCCCCGGTTCCTTCTACACGCTGCACTTCTACGGGGCCTGGGTTTTCATCGGTGCCTTCGTGGTCCATGTGGCCTTCCGACTGCGCAGAGCGCTGCGCGCGGTGGGGCACCGGCTGGGCGAGCCGGCGGCCGGCACGGAGGACGCGGCCGGACTGGTCTCGCCCCGTCCGGCGGCGCCGACGATCTCACGTCGGGGCGCGCTCGGCATGGTGGGGCTGGGCTCCCTGGTGCTGCTTGCGGTCACCGTGGGGCAGAGCGTGGGCGGGTGGTTCAGGCAGACGGCGCTCCTCGCGCCGCGCGGACAGGACCCCGGCTCCGGGCCGAACGGCTTCCAGATCAACAAGACCGCTGCCTCGGTCGGCATCCGGCCCAGCGACATCGGCCCCGCCTGGCGCTTGACCGTACGGGGCGCCGGCCGGCAGGTCGATCTGACGTACGACCAGCTGCTGGCCCTGCCCCAGAACGAGTCGTCCCTGCCCATCGCCTGCGTGGAGGGTTGGTCGACCTCCGACCAGCACTGGAGGGGGGTCCGTCTCACGGACCTGGCCGCCCTGGTCGGGCTCGGCACGAACACCCCGCAGGTGTTCGTGGAGTCGGTGCAGCGCGGAGGGTCGTTCAGGTCGGTGGTCCTGCGCGAGAACCAGGCCCGGGATGCCCGCTCGCTGCTCGCTGTGGGCGTCAACGGTGCCGTGCTCTCCCACGATCACGGCTACCCTGCCCGAGTGATCGTCCCCGGAGCCCCCGGCGTGCACAACACCAAGTGGGTCACCCGCCTCACCTTCGGAAAGCCGGCATGAGGTCCCCCCTGTCGGAGGCGGCCACCGGCGCGTTCCGCCGCTGCTACGGCGCATCCCCGCTGCACCTGCTCCTCGTCCTCGCTTCGTTCGCCCTCGCCGTCTACGCGGGCCTGAGACTCCTCAAGGGCGACACCCTCGGCGTGGCCCTCTGGTTCGTCGGGGCGGCGCTCCTCCACGACCTGGTGCTGCTGCCCTTGTACTCGGTGACGGACCGGGCTGTGCAGGCGGCCTTCGGGAGTGCCTCGGGCGTCGGAGTCCCCGTGGTGCGCGCGGGCGTCAACCACGTTCGCGTGCCCGCCTTCGTCGCCGGTGTGCTCCTGCTCGTCTGGTGGCCCCTCATCCTCCGTCAGGTGGATCACTTCACCGCGACCACGGCCCTCCCCGCAGACGGGTTCCTCGCGCGCTGGCTGTTGATCACAGCAGGCCTCTTCGCAGCCTCAGCAGCTGTCCTTCTCGTCAGGATGTGGCGCGGGACGAGGGCCGCCAGACATGCCGCGCGGGTTCAGGCGCGGGCGCGCAGGGCCACGAAGTGACGGCCTCCGGTGGAGTACCACCACTCGGTCGCCGTCCACCCCGAGGCCCGGGCGTGACGGTCCAGTGCCGCAGTGCCGACGGCGGCCCAGGGGAAGGCCGCGCTCACAGGTCCGTGACCCGCGTGGATGCGGACCCGGCGGCGTTCGTCCACATCTTCCGGAGCGGTCTCCACCAGGAGCAGCCCCTGCCGGTGCACCAGATCGCCGACCCGGAGCAGGAGTCTGCGGGGGTCCCCACCGATGCCGATATTGCCGTCCATCAGCAGTACCGTTTCCCACCCGCCCTCATCGGGCAGCGGATCGAACACCGACCGCTCCAGTGCGGCGCCGCCTCGAGAGACGGTCGCGCTGACCGCCGACGGACACACGTCGATGCCGAGCACGGTGTGCCCCCGACGGGTCAGCGCCTCCACCAGCCGGCCCGCCCCGCAGCCGATGTCCAGCACACGTCCCCTGCACCGCCGCAGCACGGCCCGGTCGCTGACGTCCGCCCCCGCACGCCACCGCCCGAGGTCCAGCGGGAGACACCAGCCCTGGGCGTCGCGCAGCGAAAGATCACCCTGCTGCGAGTGGATCGCCGCCGCGTACGGGCCGCTGTTCCATCCATCGGAGTCATGGGCGGTCACCCTCCATGTTTCGCCCACGGCGCGACGGGGTGTTCCGGGGGAGGTGGAATCCACCCGATCGGACCGTATGCCCCGTCCCGACGGTGGACCAGGAGGGCCGATGTGGTGGGCCGGCTGACGGTACCGGGAACGGTGCCGTTGGCGGTGCTGGGGGAGGTGGGGGTGATCGACCGGTTCCGTTCGGGGTCGGGTGGCCTGCGGGTGCCACTGGCGTGGCCAGCCGGCCTGCGGGGCATCGCCGCGGATGGGCCGGCGGCGGGGTGGTCTCTCACGGGGTGCCGCCCGCCGGGCCCGCGCCGCGCCCGCTCTTCCAGGGCCACCCCGACCGGCGCAGCGCGGTCCTGCGAGACGGTCGGCGCATCATCCAGCCGAGGGTGCGGCGGGGCCGTCAGGGGCCGTCTCTGGGCCTTCTGCGGCACGGTGATCGGCATGCGCCGCTGGCCGGGGGCTCGTGCCCGCTCGGGCGGCGGCTCGGTGATTGGGGCGCGCAGAACCCTGGCCGACCATGCGGCCCGCGAGCTCCGAAGGCGGGCTCTGCTGCCAGGCCGGTGCTGTCCAGCGGCCCGGCCTTCAACCGGTCGCGCAGCCACCGCTCGCCCTCCAGGGTGCGGGCGACGTCGGCCACACGGCCGCGAGCAGGGCCAAACCCGGGTACTGAGCAGGAGAGCCGTCTCTCGCTCGGAGCCGATGCGAATACCCCGAATGTGACGATGTATCATTATGTTGCATATGTGGCATTTGGCGCGAGCGGGGAACTTCTTCTCTGAACCCTTGACTGCTAAGGACTCAGAAAGGTGAAAGGAGTGCATCGTGATCGCCAAGCTGCTTCGCAAGCTGTCCTTCACCCGCCACTACGGTGCCTACGGGCTCCACGACTGGGAGGTGTACGGCGACGACTCTGAGTGACCGCATTTGCTGGCGGACGCCCCTGGGCGCCCGCCGGTTCCCGGTCACGGTGCCGACGACGACCCTGGCCTGGACGGGTGCGATAGTCGGGGGCGATCTCATGGGCCGAAGGAATGAGCCGCCGCGGTTGCCCGGAGGCAGCTTCGCGGCCTGGAGCCGCGACCGGCTGGGACTGGCGCGTCGTGGCGCTGGAGAGTGTGGCGACATCTGGCAGCTGGAGCCAGGTGTTTACGTGGCCGCTGCGGCCGGGCCGTGTGAAGCGGTTCTGCGCCGCGCGCAGGACTTCCACAAGGCGTCCTCGCCTCTGTTCCCGCCGTTGAAGCGGTCGAGCGGAGTGCCGACGCCCGAAGAGCGTGCGCACGCTCATGCCGCCCGTATGCATGGACTGCGTGCGCAGGCGGTTGCAGCACGGCTTGGTGAGATCGCGCCCCGGACCGCTCGGTTTGCTGACGAGTGGCCCACCGGCCGGGACGTCGAGGTTCTTCCCCCGCTCCGGCACGCCCTGGCGGAGATCGGCGTGAGCTATCTGTTCTCCGAAGACGCTCCCGCTCTGCTGCCCCATGCCGCGCAGCTCTTCCTGGTCCGGGAGGTACTCGTACGCCCCTCGCGTTGGGTGTGGCCACGCTGGGTCCCCACGCCGACACGGCGCTTCCGTACCCGACAGCAAGTCGCCTTCACCGACGCCTTGCGGTCCGTCGTCCGGCGACGCCGTTCATCGGGTCGGCTCGGTGACGACGTGCTGGGGCAGATGCTCCGGCCCTCCCCTCGCTACGGCCTGCTGCCGGAAGAGGCCATCCTCGATACGCTCCCCGGAATCACGGTCGCAACCTTCGAGACCCCCGCCCGGGCAGCCGGGTGGATCCTGCTCCATCTGGCCCGGCACCCGCAGGCGGCGAGCCGCGTGGCGGCCGAAGCCTCCTCGCTGCCCGCGGACCCGGCCGCGACGACCAGCGCCCACTTCGGAAGCCTGCAATACACCCAGGCCCTGGTGAGTGAGGTGCTCCGGATGTATCCCCCGAGCTGGCTGCTGACGCGGCGCGCCCCACGGCAGACTCAGCTCGGCGACTACACGATCGACGCCGGGGCCACCGTTCTCGTCTGCCCCTACACCGCTCAGCGTGACGCACGGGAGCATGCCGACCCGGACCGGTTCCTGCCGGAGCGCTGGCTCGATGATTCGGGCTCGCTGGCGAAACCCGGGACTTTCCTCTCTTTCGGTACCGGTCCGCACGGCTGCGAAGGAACCGCTCTGGCCATGGCGATGCTGACGCTCCTGACTGCGCAGACCGCCTGCCGCTACCACTTGAGCGAGCCGCCCGGGCAGGAACCCGGCTACCAGGTCACCACCCTCGAAGGTCTTGCCACTGTCGGTTTGCGCCTGCGCGCCACCCCCCGCGGCTGAAGGCAACGCCGCTGTCGGTCCCGCTCCCGGTGGCAGGCCGGCTCCACCAGCGAAAAGCCGAAAGCGAGCTCATGGCTGGCTCGTCGCGTGGCGCTCGTCGAACTCGTCGGCGAGCATGCCCATCATGACGAGGTCGTGGTGCCGCCCGGCGAAGAAGACGTGTTTGCGCAAGCGCCCTTCCTCGGTGAAGCCGAGCCGACGGAAGAACGCCAGCGATGCCTCGTTGTCGGCGAGGATCGCTGCCAGACACCTGTGGTACCGCCGCTCGGCGAACATGAAGCGCAGCAGCAACGCTACGGCTTCTGTCGCGTAGCCCTTGCGCCGGTGGTCGGCGCTGATCGTGACATCAAGCTCGAACCAGCCCGAGCAAGGGCCGGTGCGATGCGAGCCGACGGTGCCGACCAGCTCTCCCGTGGTCGTCTCTTCGACTGCCAACCGGAAGCGGTCGTGGTCGCACTCCGCAACGGCTTGCTCCTTCGCCCACACGCGATAGCTCTCGGCGGACCGCGGCAGATCCAGCCGACTCCCTCGCCGTCCGTCGTCGGCGGCGAAGCGCATGAACGCTGTCCAGTCGTCGGGTTCGACAGCGCGCAGACGTACCCGATCACCGGTCCAGGACGATGCCATGCCCCATTTGATCACGCTGCCCTGCGCACGAGACCGAGAGGCACACCGCAGTTGACTCGCCGGTACGGGTGCCGCTGTACGCTGATTCTCTGACGGTATGAGCGCCACTCACACAACCAAGATGCAGCTGTCAGGGGGAAAGCCCCTGGTCAGGCGCGGTTCGCCTCAACCGCGACGATCGATCCCTGCCAGGAAGATCCGACGAGCACAGTGCAACCCCTCGCGCTTCGCGGCGGTGGGGGCAGCGGCAGGATCCCTCTCACCGCGCGCCGGAGTGGCGACGCCTTCAGGTCCTTCAGCTCCCAGCTCCCTGTGGAGGTCGGGGTGAAAGTTGTCGTTGATCTTTCCCGGACGTTCCGGGTGTACGGCGAGAGAGCGCTCGTGTACGACCTGGACCCCGACGACGCGCGGTACGCACCCGCCGCCGAGGTGTCGGCGTCATGACCGGTGCCGGTGCCGGTGGCGGTGCCGACAGCCTCCGTGCGTTCAGGCGCGACGGCCGCATCGTGGTCGTCGGGGCGTCGCTGGCGGGGCTGCGGGCCGCGGAGGCGCTGCGCAACGAGGGTTTCACCGGATCGCTGACCATGATCGGTGACGAGCCGTGCAAGCCCTACGACCGGCCTCCCCTGTCCAAGCAAGTCCTGACCGGACGGGTGCCGGCCTCGGGCACCACGCTGCCGCGCCGTCGCGGCATCGACGCGGAGTGGCTGCTGGGCGTGCCCGCCGACGGGCTGGACCTCGCGACGCACCACGTGCGTCTCACCGACGGACGCGAGATTCCCTTCGACCGGGTGCTGATCTCGACCGGGGTACGGGCACGGCCCTGGTTCGCCCAGTCCGAGACGGCCCTGGAGGGCGTGTTCGTCGTACACACGCGCGAGCACGCCGAGAGCCTGCAGCGGGCCCTGGCCGCCGAGCCCGTTCGGGTGCTGGTCATCGGTGCAGGATTCACCGGCTCCGAGATCGCTTCCGTCTGCCGCGAGCGGGACATCCCGGTGACCGTCGCCGAACTCGCGCCGGCCCCGCTGGTCAGTGCGCTCGGCACCACGATCGGCGAGGTGGCGGCCGACCTGCAGCGCGCGCACGGCGTCGACCTGCGCTGCGGTGTCGATGTCACCCGGCTGGAGGGCGACGCGCAGGGACGGTTCCGCCGGGCCCACTTCGCCGACGGCAGTACGGTCGACGCCGATGTCGCGGTGGTGGCACTCGGAAGCATCCGCAACACCGAGTGGCTCCAGGGCTGCGGACTGGCGGCGGGCGTGTGGGGAATCACCTGTGACACGGGCTGTCGCGCCCTCGACATCAACGGCCGCGTCACCGACGACGTCTTCGCCGCAGGTGACGTGGCGTGTTGGCCGCACCCCCTCTACGATTACCGGCTCGTCGCACTGGAGCACTGGGCCAACGCTGTGGAACAGGCCGAGGTCGCCGCGCACAACATGGTCAGCGACCCGGCCGACCACCGGCCCCATCGGTCCATCCCGCGGTTCTGGTCGCTCCAGTTCGGCGTCAACATCAAGTCCGTCGGCCTGCCGGCCTTCGCCGACGAGGTGGCCGTCGTCCAAGGATCGCTGGACGACCACCGCTTCGTCACCGCATACGGCTACCAGGGCCGCGTCACAGCCGCCGTGAGCTTCAACAACGGCAAACCGCTGGACCACTACCAACGGTTGATCGAGACGGCCGCGCCCTTCCCGCCGCCCTGCCCCACGCCCGACCAGCCGGCCGGCAGCAAACCGGTGCCCGTCGACTTCCCCGACCCCGCCCGGCTCGCCCGAGACGCCACGATGGCCGTTACAGGCCGTACCCCCGGTGAACGGCGCGTCACGGCCGTACACCGGCATCGGCGAAAGGTGGGCGGCACGGCAACGACCGGGACGGCCGACACGCTGCGACGCATCTACGACTACTCTGCCCGGGCCGACCCCTACCCGCTGTACGCCGAGTTGCGCAGGACACCGGTGGCCCGGCAGGAGGACGGCAGCTACGTCATCAGCACCTATCGCGAGATCACGGACATACTGAACGACCCGCATCTGAGTTCCGACCTGAGCAATCTGTCGCCCCCGATGCCCCCGGCCGACGGAAGGCCCCCGCCGTCGTTCATCCACATGGACTCGCCCGAGCACGACCGCCTGCGGCGGATGGCGACACGCCAGTTCGGACCCCCCCACACACCCAGGCTCGTGACCGGGCTCGACGGCTTCCTGACCGCCACCGTCGGCAGCCTGATCGACGACCTGGCGCGCAAGAAGCAGATCGACGTCGTCGACGATTTCGCCGACCCGTTTCCCGTGACCGTGATCTGTCACCTGCTCGGTGTGCCGCGCGAGGACGAGCCGAGGTTCCACCTCTGGGTGAACGACATCATGAACTCGATCGACTACAACCCGGAGACCGACCCCAAGGAGAAGCTGGACAAGGGCGTACAGGCCCGCAAGTACCTTTTCCAGCGCCTCGGTGAGCTGGTGGAACAGCGCCACGGCCGGCCGGGAGACGGCTTGCTGTCACGGCTGGCCAACGACGACGGGCCCGACGGGCGGATGACCGACGACGAAATCGTCGCCACCGCCAGACTGCTCCTCATCGCCGGCCATGAGACCATCGCCAACCTCATCGCCAACGGCGTGCTCACGCTGCTGCGCCACCCGCAGATCCTGGAACGACTACGCGGCGAACCGGACCTCATCGCGCCACTGGTCGAGGAACTCCTGCGCTACGAGCCCCCCGTGCAGATCATTCCCTGGCGGGCCGCGTACAGCGACATCACCGTCGCCGACACCGTGATCCCCCAGGGCTCGCGGATCATGCTCATGCTGGCCTCAGGCAGCCGCGATCCGAAGCGCTTCCACGATCCCGACCGCTTCGACCCGGACCGGCGCGACAACCAGCACCTCGGTTTCGGCAACGGCACTCACCTGTGCTTCGGCGGCCCACTGGCACGCCGCGAGGTCCAGATCGCGCTGACCGAGCTGGTACGCCGACTCGACCGACCCAGGATGGTCAGCGACCCGCCGCCGTACCGGCCCAGCCCCGTGCTGCGCGGGCCGATCCATCTGGAGATCGAGCAGGGCGACGGTTGACGCGGCAGCCAAGGGCACAGTCGAGGACGAGCGGTGCGGGCAGGCAGTGGGGTTGGCCCAGTGGAAGTCTCCGTGCCCGGTGGACCAGTGGACCTCCGCCGCTGTGGCCGGTGAACCGCGGGACGCGCCGGCGGAGGAACTCTTCCCGTACGGCCTCCCGGAAGGTGGTCACTGGGGCCGGGGCATCAAGGGCGGTCGGGAGTCCTTACCAGGTCTCGGGGAGGTCGGGCGTGGTCTCCAGTACGGGGCTGGCGGAGACGGCGGGTGCGGTGGCGTACGCGTAGAGCTCGGCGCGGTAGCCGAAGCCGTCGGCCACCCATGGGGCCCACCGACGCCGCTGACCCGCGCCGGGCGGGACGTACCCGACCGTACAGTTCGGGGGCCAGCGCCCACCCCTGCGCCGCATCCGGTGGTCTCCCACCGCGCGCCGAGCTGCTCGCTGATCCGCTGGGCAAAGCCTTGGCCGTAGGGTACGCGCCCACTGTCCGCAGGGGCCGTGACCTTCCTCGCGCAGCGCCGGTATTCTGAAGGATCGTCTCGTTTCCCGTACGCTCGCCTGCCTGCCGGCGGTGTGCCCGCCCGACAGGTCTGCTCGTCTTGCCCGATTCCCCTGTTTCCGTTCCCGCCCGGTTGCGCTCCCGCCGCCCGTCCTGGCTGTCGCCGAAGGTGCTGCGCACCGAGGTACTGGCCGGCCTGGTGGTCGCGCTCGCGCTGATTCCGGAGGCGATCTCCTTCTCGATCATCGCCGGGGTGGACCCGGCGATCGGGCTGTTCGCCTCCTTCACCATGGCCGTCACGATCGCCGTCGTGGGCGGCAGGCCCGCGATGATCTCGGCGGCGACCGGGGCGGTGGCCCTGGTCATCGCCCCGCTCAACCGGGAGCACGGTTTCGGGTACCTGGTGGCCGCGGTCATCCTGGCCGGGGTCATGCAGATCGTGCTGGGTGCGCTGGGCGTGGGCAGACTGATGCGGTTCATCCCGCGCTCGGTGATGGTCGGCTTCGTCAACTCCCTCGCGATCCTGGTGTTCATGGCCCAGGTGCCGCAACTGCGGAACGTGCCGTGGGCCGTGTACCCGCTCTTCGCGGCCGGTCTGGCGCTCATGGTCTTTTTCCCGAGGATCACCACCGCGGTGCCGGCCCCGCTGGTCTCGATCGTGATCCTCACGGTGATCACCGTCGCCGCGGGCATCGCCGTGCCGACCGTCGGCGACAAGGGCGCCCTGCCGGCCTCGCTGCCCGTACCCGCGCTGCCCGACGTGCCGTTCACGTTCGACACCCTGGCCACCGTCGCCCCGTACTCCTTCGCCATGGCGCTCGTCGGGCTGATGGAGTCCCTGATGACGGCACAACTGGTCGACGAGATCACCGACACCCGCTCGTCGAAGACCCGGGAGGCCATCGGTCAGGGCATCGCCAACATCGTCACCGGCTTCTTCGGCGGCATGGGCGGCTGCGCCATGATCGGCCAGACCATGATCAACGTGAAGGTCTCCGGCGCCCGGACCCGCCTGTCCACCTTCCTCGCCGGCGCGTTCCTGATGGTGCTGTGCGTCGTCTTCGGACCGATCGTCTCCGACATACCGATGGCCGCCCTGGTCGCCGTCATGGTGATGGTCTGCTTCGCGACCTTCGACTGGCACTCCATCGCACCGGGCACGCTGAAGCGGATGCCCGCAGGTGAGATCACCGTTATGGCCGTCACCGTGGCGTGCGTCGTCGCCACCCACAACCTCGCAATCGGCGTCGTCACGGGATCTGTCACCGCGGTGATCATCTTCGCCAAGCGCGTGGCCCGACTCGCCGACGTCACCGCGGTCACCGACCCGGACGGCAGCCAGGTCGTCTACGCCGTCACCGGCCAGCTGTTCTTCGCCTCTTCCAACGAACTCGTCGGCCGTTTCGACTACGCCGGAGACCCCGACAGGATCGTCATCGACCTCTCCGCCGCCCACATCTGGGACGCCTCCTCGGTGGCGGCGCTCGACGCGATCGAGCACCGCTACGCCCAGCGCGGCAAGACGGTCGAAATCACGGGCCTCAACGAGTCCAGCGCCACCCTGCACAACACCCTCAGCGGCGAACTCACCTCGGCTGCCTGACGCCCACGTCCCATCACAACGCTCGGCGCATGCTTCGGTGTCGCCCTCGCCGACGCGGCCGCCCCGGCGGAAGGAACGGCCCCACACTGACCGGCTGCTCCCACCCGCTGTAGCCGAAGCCGTCCTCGCAGGTGGAGCCGAGCACTTTCGAGCCGTCAGACGTAGGCCCTGAGGCGACAGCGGTGCGGTGGCCACACGCTCCGGCTGGACTCGTGGGCCGGATGCAGCGGGCGTACGGTGGATGGGAGGAAGGAACGCGGACGTCCGGGCGATTCACGCGGCCGCCGCTCACCAGGGGGTCTTCCGGACCGTCGCCTGTCGTGATCGTGGCGCCCGCCCCCGGCTGAGGCGAGACGGGCGATGCCGCTGTACAGGCCCAGGAGCGCTGGGTCCTCGCGGACCCACGGCGCCCCGGGGCTCTTCGCTGACACCTTCCGATGGAGGGCCTTCCCACGCAGACCGCCATACGAATGCGCCGTCTCTGCGCCGCCGCCTGCGCGGCTCCCCTGCTCGTGCTTACCGGAGCGGCCGGCGCCGCGACGGCCGTCGGCCCCGCCACCGCGCCCAGCGTCGTAACCGCCACGCCGAGCGAGATCCTGGAACTGGTCAACGCCGAACGCGCCAAGAACGGCTGCTCCGCCCTGAAGGAGAACGCGCAACTCGCCAAGGCCGCCCAGACCTTCGCGGAAGACGCAGCCAAGAACCACCTGACCTCCCACACGGGCTCCGACGGCTCCTCCGCCCAACAGCGGATCAAGGATGCGGGCTACAACGCGCGCATGTTCGGAGACAACATGTTCAACGGCAGCACCGACGCCAAGGCTGCCCTCGACTGGTGGGTAGGCAGCTCGGGCCACCACGCCAACATGATCAACTGTGCATTCGTCGACACCGGTGTCGACGTCAGCGGCAACTACGCAGTGCAGGTCTTCGGGACGCCGGCGTGACGCAGCTCCTCTGACGAAGGATCCCCCCCCCGACGGGTGAGCGCCGCAGGGCTTAAGACTACCCACACTGCAGCCCCCGGCAGTACCGGCGCTGTTGTCCGCGGCGAGTGGGGTGGTGCCGGTGCGCGGCGGTTCCCGGGGGCGGGTGGACGGTCGGGGGTGCGGACGCCGACAACTACGGCTTGAACGCGTTCAAATGCTGTGTCAGGGTACGGCATGCGTTCTTGAGCCCATTGGTCGCGCATGCGGCCTGCGGAACGCGCTGGGGGTGCAGTGTGTTGCGTTACCGCCGTGCTTCGCTGATCTTGGCTGCCATGGCCCTTGCTCTCACGGCCTGCGGCAGGTTCACGGTCATGCCGCCGCCCGAAGGCGAACCGGTGGTGCTGAAACAAGCCGAACTAGGGCCTGTGTGATGTCGTGATCAGTTCCCGGGTTCTGTCCTCCTCGCGGGGTGGGACCCGGTAGGACTGGGGTCGTGACTCGCAGCAACTTACCAATGCCCAGTGGAAGTTCATCGAGCCATACCTGCCGATCGGTAGGTACGGCCCGTACCCCGAGCGGTTGCGGGAGCAGTTCGAGG